>JACNJP010000047.1 GCA_014382465.1 Planctomycetota bacterium | reverse complement strand
GCCGGCGAGGACGAAGGGCACGCGCACCAGCTCCTCGTAGAGCGAGCAGGAGTGCAGCAGCAGCCCGTGCTCGCCGAAGTGCTCGCCGTGATCCGAGGTGAAGATCACCACGGTGGGCCGGCCGCCCGCCTCCACCGCCGCGAGCAGCTCGCCGAGCATCTGGTCGATGAAGACGATCTCCTCGTCGTAGAGCGGCATCAGCGCCCGCGAGGCGGCCAGGGCCCGCTCCCGCGTCGCAGCGTCGTCGCCGACCAACTCCTCGCGCAGGCGGAACATCATCTTGTTGTCGGCCAGCGGCCCGCCGCGGTACTCGGGCGGCAGGTCCTCGAGCTGGAAGAACATCCCGGCGGTCTGCTCCGGCGGCCGGTAGGGATGGTGCGGGTCGAGGTAGTGGACGAACAGGAAGTACGGCTCCGGCCGCTCGCGCAGCTGGCGCTGGAAGCGCAGGGCGCTGTCGGTGGTGCGGCGGCCGGCGCCGCTCGGGCCGGGGCTGTCCTGGTCCGGCGGCAGCAGCCACGGCACCAGGTGGTTGAACAAGAGCCTGGAGGGGCAGATCCAGCCGATCCAGGTGTTCTTGTCGACGACCCGCCGGAAGGCCAGCTTGCGGCCGGTGGCGGCCACCTCGGAGTCGTCGAAGGCGTCGAAGCCGCGGCCGAAGCCCATGACGCCGCGCAGCAAGCCGTTGCTGATGACCCCGGCGGTGTTCCAGCCGGCGGCCTGGAGCTCCTCGGCGATCATCGGCACGCCCGGGCCCATGATGTCGTGGTTGTGGCGGACGCCGTGCTCGAGGGCGCTGAGCCCGCTCAGCAGGCTGACGTGGGCCGGCACGGTCTGGTTGGTCGAGCTGAGGCCGTAGTCGGCCCAGGTGCCGCGCCGCCGCAGCGCCGTGAGGTTGGGGAGCTGGTCGGCCAGGGCCAGCACCCGGTCGGCCCGCAGGGTGTCGACCGACACCAGCAGCACGTCGGGCACGGCGGCGGAAGGGGGCGCGGGGACGGCCTCGGCGGCCGGCAGGGCGGGCGGCTGGTCGAAGTAGATGTCGGTCGGCGGCAGGAGGACGGCGACCCCCAGGACCATCGGCGCGGGGAGCGCCAGGATCCAGGCCAGGCCCGGCCGAGGGGTCCGGACGGCCTGCAACAGGAGCCCGAGGAGAGCGCCGGCGGGCAGCGTCAGCAGGCCCACGGGCTCCACCGGCAGCAGCGAACCGACGAAAGGCGCGGCGCCGATCCCCAGCCCCAGCCCGACGCCGAAGCCGACGCCCAGCCGGGCGCGGAGTCCGGGCGCCGCGCGGACGAGGAGCCAGCCGATCGATCCCAGCGCCAGCGCCAGGCCGAGGTCGCCCGCCAGCACGACGATGGCAGTCTCCCGCCAGAGGCCGCCGTCCGGCAAGCCGAGACGGAGGGCGCTGTCGAGCAGGCCGAACAGGCCGGCGCTGGCGAGGATTCCCCACAACATGCGGCGAATCCTAGCAGTCCGCCCCGCCGCGCCGCGCGGCCGCGCCGCCCTCGGCCGTATCCTGGGCCGCCGATGCGCCGTACCGCCCCTCGCCGCCTGCTCGCTGGCGCCGCGCTGCTCACCCTCGGAGCTTGCGCTGGCGCCCCGGCGCCCAAGCCGCCCAACGTGCTGATCTTCTTGATCGACACGTTGCGGGCCGACCACCTGTCGTGCTACGGCTACCCGCAGAACACCAGCCCCAACCTCGACGCCTTCGCCCGCGAGGGGGTCCAGTTCGAGCGCGTGTACGCCCAGGCGCCCCAGACGGCGCCGTCCCACGCTAGCCTGTTCACCTCCACCTACCCGGCCTCCCACGGCGTCTGGAACGACGTCCCGACCGACGACGGCGAGCCGGTCCACCCGCGGCTGGCGGAGCCGGCGGTGACCCTGGCGGAGGTCCTGCGCGACGCCGGCTGGAACACCGCCGCGATCGCCGCCGGCGGCTGGCTGATCGAGGACCGCGGCCTGATGCAGGGCTTCGAGCACTTCGAGACCCAGAACCGCGGGGTCGTCGACCGGGTGGCGCGAGGCATCGAGTGGCTCGAGGAGCACGCCGACGACGACCGGCCCTACTTCCTGTTCCTCCACACCTACCAGGTCCACACCCCCTACCTGCCGCCGGAGGGCTACGAGCAGCGCTTCGCCGGCGACTACCAGGGGCCGATGCTCGAGGTGCTGGCGCGCGCCCGCGCCTACGCCGGCTCCCCCGAGGTCCAGAACCCGCTGACCGACGTCCAGCAGAAGATCGTGGCGCCGGCCCTGGAGGCGGCCGACGCCGCCGACACCGGCTTCGTCAAGGCGCTCTACGACGCCGAGCTTTCGCTGGTCGACGAGCAATTCGCGCTCCTCATGAGCTGGCTGCGGCTCAACGGCCAGCTCGAGGACACCATCGTCATCGTCACCTCCGACCACGGCGAGGAATTCGACGAGCACGGCGAGTTCGGCCACAAGCAGGTCTACGACGAGTGCCTGCGGGTGCCGCTGCTGGTGCGGCTGCCCGGCGGCCCGCGCGGCGCCCTTCGGCGCGACCCGGCCGAGCTGGTCGACCTCATGCCGACCCTGCTGGCCGAACTCGGGCTGGCCGCGCCGCCGAGCGTGGTCGGCCGCGACCTGGGATGGCGCGGCGGCGCCCTCGGCCGCAGCGACGACGGCTTCGTCGCCGAGTCCAACCACCCCAAGCGGCAGGTCGCCTGGCGCAGCGGCGGCCGCAAGGTGGTGCTGAGGCTGGCGCCCGACCGGGCCGAGCAGGTGTTCGACCTCGGGACGGACCCGGCTGAGGCGGCGCCGATGCCTCCAGACCCCGACTGGGTCGGGCGCGCCCGCGGCGAGATCGGCCGCTTCCACCAGCTCGCTGCCGAGCACCGGGACCGCTTCCTCTTGAGACCCGCGCTCACCTGCCCCGACGACCCGAGCGCGGAGCAGCCGGCCCCGCCCGCGCCGCCCCGCTTCGCCCGCGGGCGAGCCCGGCCGCGCCCGCGGCTCCCGCCCCCCGCCGCCCCC
>JACNJP010000208.1 GCA_014382465.1 Planctomycetota bacterium | reverse complement strand
GCGGGGCGGGGGCGGGGCCGCGGGGGGGGGGGCGGGGCCGGTCCGTGGGGGGGCGGGCCGGGGGGGAGGGCGGCGCGTAGTCGGCCAAGCGGCGGATGAGGCCCGGCCCCAGCGCGGCGTCGTCCGGGCCGGCGGCGCGGATCTCCAAGGGGGCGGTCGGCGGCGGGTCCATGGCGGGCACAGCCTAGTGTCGTGGCGGCGGCGGGGCCGCTCGCCTTCAGCCCGCGCCCGGCCAATCCCGCTCGCTCAGGATCAGGCCGCCGCCCTGCTCGTGGCACACCAGGTCGAAGAACGGGCACAGCCGGCAGTTCAGGAACTTCTTGGCGTTGGTTCCCTGGACCTCGCCTCCGCACAGGGTGCCGCAGACGGCCCAGCAGAAGCGTCCGGCCATCTGGCCGCCGTTGGCGCCGTGGTACTCCTCGGCGATCGCGGCCCTGCAGACCCCGAGCTGGCCGGCGTGCTCGCCGCCCGGCTCCCGGCCGCATTCCATGACCTGCCAGCAATTGAGCCGCGGCCGGGCGGACCCTCCCGAATGCTCCGGACTCGCGCTCACGGCGCTAGGCGCCCCCGCCGCGCAGCTCGTCCAGGCCGCGCCTCGCCAGGTCGGACAAGGACAGCAGGATCGAATCGCCCTCCTCCTCGGCCACCTGAGCCAGGAAGGGGCAGCGGGTGCAATCGAGCTGATCGATGAGCTGGCCGAGGACCTGGTCCGGGCAGTAGCTGCCGCCGACGACCCAGCAGAAGCGTCCGGCGGCCACCCCGCCGTTGACGCCGTCGAAGCGGACCGCTTCGGCCGCGGGGCAGACCCCGATTTCCGCCGTGCGCGCCCCCCCGGGCTCGCGACCGCACTGCATCACCTGCCAGCAATTCGATCGGATGGACATAGACAAAATCCCCTACCTTCTATCGACCTGCTCCACGGCCTTCTGTCCCGCGATCTCGGGATTTCCTCCGGCCACGGTCAGGGGTCCCGGCGCAGCAGGCGATCGAGCCTGCGCTCAAGGAAACCGTCCCGATCGATCAGGAAGCGGCCTCCCTCCTCGCGGGCGACCTGCTCCATGAAGGGACAGAGGATGCAGTCGTGATGCTTCTCGACCAAGCTGCCCTGGGGGCGGCGCGGCAGAAGGTGCCGGCGATCATCCAGCAGAAACGCCCCGCAGCGCGGCCGCCATTGGCGCCGTCGAACTCCAGGTCGGTGGCGGCCGGGCAGATCCCGTCGCGCCGGGAGGCGGTTCCCTCCGGCTGCCGACCGCAACGGGACACTTCCCAGCAGTTGAGTCTGGACATTCCTTGGTGATCCGGTTGGCGGCCCACGTCGGAGGAATCGTCCTCCGCAGGAATCGGCCGGGTCCCGACGGTCGCCCTATCGGCGCTTCGCGGCCCCGACTTGAGGCGGAGGCGGACCGGAGAGTCCCCGGTCCTCCGGGCTCAGGCGGTCAGGGCGCCCATCTGTTCCAGCACCATGTCGCCCCACTCGCTGGTCGAGTGCAGGCCGGCCTTGAGGCCCTTGACGCGGTCCGAGCGCAGCAGGTCGGCGATGGCGCCTTCGACGGCGGCGGCGGCCTCCTTCTCGCCCAGGTAGTCCAGCATCAGCGAGACGGCGCTGATGGTGGCGACCGGGTTGGCGGTGTTCTTGCCGGCGGCCTTGGGCATGCTGCCGTGGATCGGCTCGAACAGGCTGAGCTTGCCGGGGTGGAGGTTGGCGCTGGCCGCGACGCCCATGCCGCCCTGCAGCATGGCGCCGAGGTCGGTGATGATGTCGCCGAACAGGTTGGTGGTCACGGCGACGTCGAACCACTCCGGGTTCTTGACCATCCACATGCAGGCGGCGTCGATGTAGGCGTGGTCGGTCTTGACCTCGGGATACTCGAGCGCGACCTCGGCGAAGACCCGCGTGTAGAGGTCCTGCGCCCTCACCGCGTTGGCCTTGTCGATCAGCGTGAGCTGCCGGCGCGGCCGGGTCATGGCCAGCTCGAAGGCGTAGCGGATGACGCGCTCGGTGCCCTTGCGGGTGTAGCGCATCGGCTGCTCGGCGATCTCGTCGGCGGTGCCCTTGTGCTGGAACACCGGCGGGTGGACGTAGGCGTCCTCGGTGTTCTCGCGCACGATCACCATGTCGACGTCCTCCGGCCCCTTGTCCTTGAGCGGGCAGTAGCGCTCGTCGTAGAGCTTGATCGGCCGCAGGTTGATGTACATGTCAAGCTCCCAGCGCAGCTTGCCGATGATGCCGCGCTCGATCAGCCCGACCGGGGCGCGTGGGTCGCCGATGGCACCCAGGAGCACGGCGTCCATCTGCTGGACCGCGGCGAATTCCGCGTCGGGGAAGATCTTCTCGGTCTTCAGCCAGTGGTCGGTGCCGAAGGGGTACTCGACCCGTTCGGTCGAGAAGCCGAAGCGCTCCTGGGCGGCGTCGAGGATGCGGAGGCCCTCGCGGACGACCTCGGGGCCGATGCCGTCGCCGGCCAGGACTGCGATTTTGTGCGTCTTGCTCATGGTGGGTTCCGGTGGCCGGAAACGGCGGATTCTAGCAGCGCGGGGGGGCTCAGCCGCCGCTTCCTCCGGCGCTCAGCTCCGCCGGCGGCTCGATCTCGAGGGTCGTGCCGTGGCTGGCTTCTTCGATCCGCCATTCGCCGCCGGGATTCTCCCCAAGCTGGATTGCCAGGGACGTGCCCCTCGCCTTCGGTCCGCCGAGGGCCCACCGCCAGCGGTAGGTGCCCGGGCCAGCGAAGGTGGCTTGCAGCTCCCTGTCCACCACCAGTGATCCCGTGATCCGCACCGGGGAGAAGGGGATCCTGGGGCGGCCTGGGCCTCGCAGGCGCTCGGCCGAGAGGAGGAGTTCCTGGCCCCCTTCCATCGGCGGGTGGTCCCCCCCCCGCCTGACCCCCACCACCATCCGCCCCCCCCTCTCGTCCTCCTTGGGGTTTCCGAAGGCCGGGCGGGGGGGCTGCCCCCCCCCGCCGTTTCCCCCGCACAAGACGGGGGGGGGGGGGCG
>JACNJP010000049.1 GCA_014382465.1 Planctomycetota bacterium | reverse complement strand
GGGGCGATCCGCTGGCCGCCGCCCTCGCCGCCGGCGAGATCCCGGCGCCCGAGGTGGTGGCCGCCGCCGGACCGATCGAAGGCATGCACCCGGCGATGGCCTTCAGCGCTTTCCTGGCCTTCCTCCTGATGATCGGGGTGGCCGCCTTCCTGGCCCAGCAGGTCAACCTGATCGAGCGGGTGGACATGGCCAAGCCGCCGGCGGTGCTGCTCGACCGCGCCCGCGAGCTGGTCGCCGAGCTCGGCTGGCCGGCGAAGCCCAAGGACGAGGCGTCCTGGTTCGGCTACGACGGCCAGGTGCTTCGCTACCTCGACGACCCGGACGCCGCCGGAGTCGAGCAGGACTGGAAGCGGCTCGACGCCGGCCCGTCCCCGGTCAAGTTCTATTACCGCAGCAGCCCCGAGCCGATGCGCGACCTCGGCAACGGCGTCAGCCTTCAGACGCCGGCGCCGGTCGTCCCTGGGATGATCACTCTCGCGCTGGACCCGACCGGGAGGCTGAGCTCCTTCTCGGCCGTGCCGGTCGACGGCATCTCGGCCGAAGACCTGCCGCCGAGCCTCGACTGGCCGGAGGTCTTCGCCGCCGCCGGGCTCGACCCCCGGGACTTCCAGGAGAGCCTTGAGCCGTTGCTGGCGCCGCCGGTGTTCGCCGACCAGCGGCTGGCCTGGGACGGCGCCTACGCCGCCACCCCCGAGATCCCGCTGGCGGTCGAGGCCGCCAGCTACCTCGGCCGGCCGGTCTACTTCCGCGCCGGGCAGCCTCGGCCCCTGGCGCCGCCGGAGCGGCAGGGCGCCGTGCCGTGGCTGATCTTCACCTCGCTGATCCTGCTCGGCGGGATCGTGCTGGCCTGGCGCAACCTGCGCCTCGGCCGGGGCAACATGAAGGGCGCCATTCAAGTGGCGAGCTTCGTCTTCGTCAGCCGGGCCCTGGTCTGGTTCCTGGTCGGCCACTTCCCCAACGGCGCCGCCGAGGCCTTCGACGCCCTCACCACGCAGGTGGCCTACGCCCTGTTCGTCGGGGTGTTCACCTGGGTCTACTACCTGGCGCTCGAGCCGTACGTGCGCCGCGCCTGGCCGGAAGCCCTGATCCCGTGGAGCCGCCTGCTCACCGGCCGCCTCAGCGATCCGCTGGTCGGCCGCGACATCTTGGTCGGCGGCCTCTGGGGCATGAGCATGGTCGCGCTCGGCTGCCTGCGGCGGATGGCGCCGGAGTGGCTGCGCTGGACGCCCGAGCAGCCCGACCTGGTGTTCATGGAGCCCTTGTACGGCGTCGCCGCCACCATCGGCCGCACCGTCAGCCTGGCCGGCGATTCGGTGCTGGCGGCGATGATCCTGGTGTTCCTGCTGGTGGCCTTCCGCGTGATCCTGCGCCGCACCTGGCTGGCGGAGCTGGCCTGGCTGCTGGCGATCTCGGCCGCCGTCCTGGCGATCCTCGGCTCCTCCGGCGCCGAGCTGATCGGCTCCAACGTCGCCTTCGGCTTGGTGTGGGCCGGCAGCCTGCTGTTCCTGATCGTCCGCTTCGGCCTGCTGGCCTCCGCCGTGGGCCTGTTCTTCGCCATGATCTTCGCCACCATGCCGGTCTCCGCCGAGATCGACCAGTGGTACTTCCCCGTCACCTTGATGGTGGCGGCGGTGGCGGTGTTCCTGGGGAGCTGGGGCCTGCGCAACGCGCTGGCTGGCCGGCCGCTGATCGCCGTGCGCTGAGGACCGCCCCGGACCTCCGCCCCCCGGACCCTGCCTTCTGGCGTATCCTGGCTACCGGCATGTCCGGCGTTTTCCGCCTCCCGCTCCTGCTCGCCCTGCTCGCCTCGACGGCGCCGCTCCAGGGAGCGCAGCGCCGCGAGCCGGAGTGTCCGTGGTGCGAGAAGGGCGACGCCGCGGCGATCGGCGTCGTCGGACACGGTCCCATGCCGCTGCTGTCGAAGGACAGCGACGATTTCGCCAGGGCCTACTCCGAGTCGGACTGGATGTTCCTCGAGACGGTCCACTTCCGCCTCGCCAGCTCGCTCGGCGGCCAGAACCTGAGCGCCAAGGACTCGAAGCGGCTGGAGGCCGACCTCGAGCGGCTGCGGACCGCCTTCCCCAAGATGCCCAAGCGGCTTCGCAAGCTCGACCCGTGGCTGCGGCTCCACTGGACGGCGATGCGCCTGGAGGACTTCTACGCCCGGTTCCAGCGGCTGCTCGGGGTGACCGACGCCGACTTCCCGGAGTCGCGCGGCGACGACCCCTACATGGGCGACGGCCGCTACCTCGGCGAGAAGGAGAAGTTCGAGGTGCTGCTGCACGAGAGCCGCGGCACCCACCACCGGGCCACCGAGGACAACACCGGCGTCCGCGTCACCGACTCGATGCGCTGGCACCACCGCAGCCCGCACAAGCTGGTGCTCTCGGTGCCGGCCGTCGACAGCGACCTGCGCCAGGACCGCTGGCTGCTGCCCCACCTGGTCCACAACCTGTCGCACGCCTTCCTCGCCGCCTACAAGCACTTCTCCTACGACCCTCCGACCTGGATCGACGAGGGGCTGGCTCACGCCATGGAGCGGGAGATCGAGCCCGAGTCCTGGACCCGCGAAGGCGAAGAGGGCACCTACCAGGAGCGCGGCCGCTCCCGGCCGTGGGACCAGGAGGCACGCAGCCTGGTCCAGAAGGACGAGGCGCCGCCGCTGGCCGCGCTGATGCGCAAGCACACCCTCGGCGAGCTCGAAGCGGATGATCACGTGGTCTGCTGGTCCATCTGCCGGTTCCTGATCGACCAGCACCCGGGACCGCTCGCCGCCTTCCTCGGCGGGATCAAGGGACAGCTGGACGAACGCGGCTACCCCAGCGGCAAGGACCTCACCGGGCTGCAACGTCGGCTGCTGAGGGAGCTTTGGGACTGGTCGCCGGTTGACCTCGATCAGGCGTGGCGAGAGGCCGTCGCTGGGAATCCGGCCCACTTCCCTGGCCCCTGAATTCCGGCCTGGGCGTAACCCCCGCCGCCCCCAGCCGTCTTCC
>JACNJP010000342.1:2613-2995 GCA_014382465.1 Planctomycetota bacterium | reverse complement strand
GCCGCCGGCCGCCCGCCCGGCCCCGGGGCGCCGCTGCGGCGGATCCTGCTCTCCTGCGGCGACGTCAGCGGCGAGGCCCACGCCCTCCGGCTGCTGGCGGCGCTGCGCCGGCGCCACCCGGACCTCGAGGTCGCCGGCTTCGGCGGCGCGGCGCTGCGGGCCGAGGGCATGGAGGTGTGGGAGCCGCTCGCCGACCTGAACGTGATGGGCTTCCGCGACGTGGCGGCCCAGCTCCCCTTGTTCTTCCGCGGCGCCGTCCTCTTCGCCCGCTAGCTCCGCGGCGGCCCGCCCCACCCCTTGGTCCGTCGCGCCGATTCTGCGCGGCACCCGCACCGGCTTCCCCGGTCTGCGCGCGCCCCCTATTTGGTGGGCGCTGTCCCTC
>JACNJP010000342.1:0-2603 GCA_014382465.1 Planctomycetota bacterium | reverse complement strand
GGCGGGCTCCGCGACGGCGCGCCCGCCGCCGTGGTCCTGGTCGACTATCCGGGGCTGAACCGGCACCTGCTGCGCCTGGCGGCGCGCGCCGGCGTGCCGGTGGTCGACTACATCGCGCCGCAGCTGTGGGCCTGGGCGCCGTGGCGGGTACGCGACTTCCGCCGGGCCGACCGGCTGCTCACCATCCTGCCCTTCGAAGGCGACTGGTACCGGGCCCGCGGCGCACGGCCGGAGTACGTCGGCCATCCGCTGGGCGACGGCCTCCGGACGGCGGCCGCGGCCGAGGCCGCTCCGCCGGCGCTCGATCCGGACCGGCAGTGGGTCGGGATCCTGCCCGGCAGCCGCCAGCGCGAGGTGCGGGAGAACCTGCCGCTGATGCTGGAGGCGGCCGCCGAGCTGAGCCGGCGCCGGCCCGGCCTGGGCTTCGTGCTGCCGCACCTGCGGCAGGAGCGGTGGGCCCAGATCGAGGCCGCCCTCCGGGCTTCCCCGGTGGACGTGGTGCGCGCCCCGGGCTGCTTCCACGCCGTGCTGCCCGAGCTGCGCGCGGCCTGGGTGGCGAGCGGCACCGCCTTGCTCGAGGTCGCCGCCCACCGGGTGCCGCCGGTCCTGGTCTACCGGGTCGGATCGCGGCTGGCCGACTGGATGCGGCGCCACGCGCTGGCCGTGCCGGCGGTCGGCTCGCTCAACCTGATGGCCGGCGCCCCGCTGGTCCCGGAACACGTCGGCCGCCGGCTCGATCCGGCCGGGCTGGCGGCCGACCTCGAGGCTCGGCTCGACGGCCCGGTGCGGCTAGCCTTCCTTCAAGCCCTCGAACCCCTGCTCCCCCGCTTCGCCCAGCCCGGCGCCGCCGCGCGCGCCGCCCGGGCGGTCGAAGCTGCCGCCGGCCGCGCCGCACCTGCCATCGCCACTCCCGGAAATGGATGAATCCGCCCCCCCGGACGGCGTAGACCCGCCGATGACCGTGGACGCTGCCCCCCGCAGCCTCGAGCAGGAGTTGCTGGACGCCGCCCTCGGCGGAGACCGGCAGGCCTTCGGCGAGCTCGCGCTGCTGCACCAGCCGCGCGCCATCGCCATGGCGGCCGGCATCCTCGGGAGCCGCGAGGAGGCCCGCGACCTGGTGCAGGAAAGCTGCCTGAAGGCCTATCGGGCCCTCGACACCTTCGTCCCCGGTCGACCGTTCTTCCCCTGGTTCTACCGCATCCTGCGCAACTCCTGCATCCAGCAGCTGCGCCGCCGCAAGGTCCGCCGCACCTCCTCCCTGACCCGGACCAACCCCGACGAGGAGCCGGCGCCCGAGCTGGCCGACGCCGCGGCGCCGCTGCCGGAGGACATCGTGGCCCGGGACGAGCGCAGCGACCTGGTCGGGCAGGCCCTGATCCGGCTGCCGGCGAGCGACCGCGAGATCCTCATGCTCAAGCACTTCGACGGCCTCACCTACAAGGAGATCGCCGCCGCCCTATCCATCCCGGTCGGGACCGTCATGTCCCGAATCAGCACCGCGCGCCAGCGCCTCCGCAAACTCCTCCCGGACCTGGCATCCTCATGAACCCGTCCCACGACAGCCCGACCTGGCCTCCCGGCGACTGCCGGCAGATCCGCCTCTGGCTCAACGCCCGCAGCGACGGCGAGTGCACCCCGGCCCAAGAAGGCTGGCTGGCGGAGCACCTGCAAGGCTGCGCCCCGTGCGCCTTCGAGTGGGCGGAATTGGAGCGCATCCGGCTCGTCTTCCAACACGCCCGCCTGCGCGAGCCCGCCGATTTCGAGCGCGAAGCGCTGAGCAAGGCGCTCGGGCCGAAGCTGCTCGAGACCGCCGGCTGGTCGCTGTTCGTCGCCGGGGCCCTGATCCTGGCGATCTTCGCCGGCATGGAGATGTTCGACGACGACGGCCCGCTGCTCCAGCACCTGGCCCTGGCGGCCCTGCTCGGCGGCCTGCTGATGATCTTCCTCCGGGTGCTGATCGAGCGGCTCCGCGTCCAGAAGCACGACCCCTACCGCGACGTCCAGCGATGATCCTGAGCTCCACCGAAACCATCCCTGGCCGCGAAGTGGTCGAGATCCTCGGCCTGGTCCGGGGCAACACGGTGCGCGCCCGGCACCTCGGCCGGGACATCAGCGCCGCCTTCCGCCACATCGTCGGCGGCGAGATCGACGAGTACCCCAGGGCCAGGCCCGGGGCCGGGGGGCGGGCGCCGGCCCGAAGGCCCGCCCGGCCCAGGGCGCTGGGGGCGGCCGCGGTCCGGGTGGTCCGCTTCAGCTCCGCGGGGGTCATGAAGACCGCCGCCGAGGTCATCGCCTCCGGCACGGCGGTCAGGCGGGCTTGAACCGCGCGGCGGGCGGTCCGTTAACCTGGGCATCCTGACCGCCATGATGATCCTCCCGAGCCTGCTCCTGTGCCTCCCGGCGGCGGCCACGCCGCCCGCCCTCCCCCCGCAAGGCCCGTCCGTCAAAGACCTGTTCGACGCCGAGCTGGCCCCCATGCGCGGCTTACAGCGTCCGGACGGCTCCTACGGCGGCCGCATCGACACCCCCTTCGTGGTCACCGCCATGGCGCTGCCGCCGCGGGCCTACCCCGAGGAGGACCGCCCCCTCGTCCCCGCCGCCGC
>JACNJP010000050.1 GCA_014382465.1 Planctomycetota bacterium | reverse complement strand
GCAGGTGGCCGCGGACCTCGTCGCTGCCGGCCTTGACCGGGTCGACGGCGTCGAAGGGGACCTGCTCCTCCTGGTCGTCGAGGCGGATCACCACCGACTGCACCATGCGCCGCAAGCCACGGTTGATGGCCACCACCTCGCCGGCGCCAGGGGCGGTGAACTGGACCGCCTCGTCGCGCTTGTCGAAGAACAGCGGCTCGCCGAGCTTGACCTTCTGGCCGATGTGGACGAGGAGTTTGACCTTGATCCCCCAGGCTTCCTGGGGTTTCAGGGCGACGTGATGGATCTTCGGGCCTTCCTGAGGCACGACGGACTGCAGTCCACCGTGGATCGGCACGTCGAATCCCTTTCGGATCTTGACGACAGACATCGGGCCAGGCTGATGAGGACGGTTGGGGGCCTCCGCGCGGCGCGGGGCTGACGGGCCCGAGCTCTCTGGAATGAGAGACGCCCCGCCGGACGGAAGCGGGGATTGTAAGGGCGCGGGCCGTGGGGAATAGCTAAGGCAGGGAATGGCCCGCGCCAACTCCCCGGCTGGACCGGAACGGCGGATTCCCCGCCGTGGTTATCCTTGACTCGTAGGCCCCGGGAAGCCCCGGTCCGGGGGCCGGAACCGCCCATGACCACCACCCGCCCCATCCTGCTCCTCCTGGTCGGCCTCGTCGCCGGCCTCGCCCTCTCCCTGGCCCCGGAGGCGCGCTCCGGCCGGCCCGCCGAGCCGGCCCAGCTCCTGGAGCTGTCCGACGCCCTCGAGGAGCTCTCGGCCCAGGTCCTCCGGAGCACGGTCCACATCTTCGTGGAGTCCCAGGTCGACGGCCGGAAGAGCGGCAGCAGCGGGACCGGCTTCGTGGTCGACGCCATCCAGGGCCTGGTCGTGACCAACAACCACGTGGTGAACCCGCCCCACGAGGGGGACCAGGACCCGTCGAAGGTCTTCGTCAAGGTCACGCTCGCGGACGGCCGGGTCTTCCCGGCCGAGATCGTCGCCCGCGACGAGCTGACCGACATCGCCGTGGTCAGGATCCCCGAGGGCGCCGCCCGCCGCCAGCTCTCCTGGGGGGACAGCGACCAGCTGCGGCCGGGCACCATGGTCATGGCGGTCGGCAACCCGCTCGGGCTGGTCGGGACCACCAGCACCGGCGTGATCAGCGGCTTGAACCGCTCGGTGGGCATCCTCCGCGGCGACGGCTACGAGGACTTCCTGCAGCACGACGCGGTGATCGACCAGGGCAGCTCGGGCGGCCCGCTGGTGAACATGCGCGGGGAGCTGGTGGGGGTCAACACCGCCATCTCCCCGGACCAGCAGCGGAAGGCCCAAATGGGGATGCACAGCTGGAACGGCGTGTCCTTCTCGGTGCCGTCGCGGCTGGCGCGGAAGGTGGCCGAGGACCTGGTCGAGTTCGGCGAGGTGCGGCGCGGTTACCTCGGAGTCGACACCGAGGACCTGGACGCCTCCCGTGCCAAGCGATCCGGCCTGCCGAGGCCCTTCGGCGCCTACATCAAGGAGGTCATGCCGGACACGCCGGCCGCGGGAGCCGGCCTGAAGGTGGGGGACATCCTCCTGGAGGTCGACGGCCGCGAGGTGCTCGGTCCGAGCTCGCTGCGGTCTCGGATCAGCGCCTACTCCCCCGGGGACCTCGCCAGGATCAAGATCTGGCGCAACAAGGCCGCCATCGAGCTGCAGGTCGAGCTGGCGATCAAGCCCAAGAAGGGGTGATAGAGCAGAGGCCGCCGACCCCCCCCTGGCGAGGTCAGCGGCCTCCTTCCCCTTGGAACCCCCTAAGAGACAGGTGCGGGATCCAGGAGAGCCTTATCCCCCCAGGGAGCGGAGGGTAACCCAGATTCCTCTCCGACCTGGGCTCAGGCCAGGATCCGCTCCCTCTGGGGCAGGGCCATGCGGTCGGCGCCGTAGAACTCGAGCGGGTTGTCCCACACCAGCTTCTGGATCTGGGCCGGGTCGGCGCCGCGGCTCTCGAGCAGGGCGGCGGTCTTGGGCACGTTCAGCGGGTCGGACTTGCCCCAGTCGGCGCTGGAGTTGAGGGTCACCCGCTCGACGCCGTGGTCGAAGTAGATGTTGACGAAGCGCTCGGGCGTCAGCTTGGTCTCGGGGTAGACCGTGTGGCCGGCCCAGTAGCCGGCGTCGAGGATCATCTTGGTGGTCTCCTCGGTGGAGTGGTCGATCACCACCTGCGCCGGGTCGACGTCCAGGTCCGCCAGCACGTCCATGGTCCGCTTGGTGCCGCGGGCCTTGTCGCGGTGGGGGGTGTGGACCATCACCGGCAGGCCGAACTGCTTGGCCAGCTCGACCTGGGCGATGAAGTACTTCTCCTCGGCGGCGGTGATGCCGTCGTAGCCGAGCTCGCCGACGGCCACCACGCCCTCGCGAGCCATCAGCTCCGGCAGCATCTCCATGACCTCGTCGGCCAGCCGCTCGTCGTTGGCCTCCTTGGGGTTCAGGCCGATGGTGCAGCGGTGCTCGATGCCGAAGGTGGCGGCGCGCTGGCGCTCCCACTCCAGGATCATCAGGAAGTAGTCCCGGAAGGTGCCGGCGCTGGTGCGCGGCTGCCCGAGCCAGAAGGAGGGCTCCACCACGGCCCGGATGCCCGCCAGGTACATGGCCTGGTAGTCGTCGGTCGTGCGGGAGACGCAGTGGATGTGCGGGTCGATGTAGCGCATGGTTCGGTGCTGCCGGACCGGGAATTGTATCAGTCCGCGTCCTTGTCCTCGTCCTCCCGCAGCTTCTCGTAGCGGGCCAGCGCCGCCTCGACCCGCCCCATGACCGAATCCTCCGGCCAGCTGCCGTCCTTGCGCCGGCGGCCGGCGGGGACGCCGGTGAGCAGCGAGATCGCCTGGTCGACCGTGCTGGCGGTCCAGATGTGGAAGCGGCCGCCGCGCACCTCCGTGACGATCTCGGCGTCCAGCATCAGGTCCTCGACGTTCGACGCCGGCAGCATCACCCCCTGGCTGCCGGTCAGGCCGCGCCGCCGGCACAGCTCGAAGAA
>JACNJP010000541.1:950-3031 GCA_014382465.1 Planctomycetota bacterium | reverse complement strand
CGAGGGGGCGGTCGCCCGCGTCGGCGAGACCGAGATCCTCAAGCAGGATTACCTGGAATTCCTGTACCTGCGCCTCGGCAAGCGGCCGGTCGAGGAATTCGTCGCCGACCTGCTGGTGGAGCAGGAGGCCGAGGCCTACGGCATCGTCCTGGCCCCGGCCCGGCTCGAGGAGATGGCCGCCGAGCGGGAGCGGTCCGAGCGCGAGACGCCCCAGCCGGGTGACTTCGAGCAGCGCCTCCAGCGGGAGGGCAAGGACCTGGCGATGTACCGCGCCCTGATCCGCGAGGAGCTGCGGCGCGAGTACCTGACGGGCGAGCTGGTCCTGGCCACCCGGGTGGTCACCGACGAGCGCCTGCAGCAGGAGTTCGAGCGCGAATACGGCCTCGGCGGCCTCAAATTGCTGGTCCGCCACGTCCTCTTGATGCCCAACGTGCTGCGCGCCGAGCGCATCCGGGAGTCCGGCGTCAAGCCCAGCGAGATCGACATCGAGGCCCTCAAGGCCGAGGCCCGTCAGCTGGCCCAGGCGGCCCTCGCCCGGCTGAGGGGCGGGGCCGACTTCGCCGCGGTGGCGGCCGAGTGCTCCCACGACCGGGTCACCCGGGAGGCCGGTGGCGAGCTCCAGAACTACAACGGCCGCCTCTACGGCCCCGCCTTCCGGCAGGCGGTCGAGGCCCTGCAGCCCGGCGGCCTCTCCGAGGTCATCGAGACCGGCGCAGGCTTCCACGTGGTGCAGCTGGTCGACCGGACCGAGACCCGCCTCGAGGGGGTCCGCGACGCCCTGGTGAAGCAGATCCTGGAGTCCGAACCGAGCTGGCAGGAGCGCAGCGCGCTGGTCCAGGCCCTGCGGGCGAAGGCCAAGATCCAGCTCTGGTGACCCCCGAGGCCCCGGCTCAGGCGCGGTAGAGGCCGCGCCGCCGGATCTCGGCCTCGACCGCCGGCGGCAGGGATCCCTCGCAGGACCGGCCGGCTGCCAGGGCCTGGCGCAGCTCGGTGGCAGAGCGGTCCACCCGCTCCCTCTCGAGCATTCGGCCCGGCACGCCCGGTCGCAGGCGCTCCCAGCCGCGCCGGGGGATCCACAGCGGGCTGGCCAGCTCCAGGATCCGGTCCAGCCGCCGCCAGCCCGCCCAGTGCTGTTGGGAATCGCCGCCCAGGACCAGGAGCAGCTCGGCGCCGGGCTGGTCCTGGTGCAAGGCCTCGAGGGTGTCGACGGTGTAGGAGGGGCCGTCCCGGTCGAGCTCCCAGCGGCACACCCGCTCGTCGCCGCGGCCGGCGATGGCGAGCTCCAGCAGCGCCACGCGGTCCTCGCCGCTCGCCAGGCGGGCGCCGGGCTTGTGCGGGGGCTGGCGGGCCGGCACCCACAGCAGCTGGTCCGGCCGCCGCTGGGCCTGGACCGCGTCGGCCGCCGCCAGGTGCCCGAGGTGGACCGGGTCGAAGCTGCCGCCGAAGACGGCGATCCTCATGAACCCAGGCGCTCGCGGACCGCCGCGACCAGGCCCTCGCGCGGCAGCCGGTCCTCGCTGCGGCTCTGCATGTCCCGAAGCACCACCTCGCCGGCGGCGAGCTCCTCGGGGCCGACGACTACCACCAAGCGCGCGCCGAGCTTGCCGGCCTCCTTGAACTGGGCCTTGGGCGACTTGGCCCGGAAGTCCAGCTCGACGCCGGCGACGCCGGCGCGGCGCAGCTCCCCGGCGAGCGCGAGCGCGGCCTCGCGTTCGCCGTCGCCGATGGCGACGCAGTAGACCGCCGCCCCGAGGTCCAGGCGCAGGTCGGCGAGCTGCCCGGCCGGCGGCAGGCCGAGCTCGGCCAGCGCCAGCTCGGTGGCGGTGAAGCCGATCGCGAAGCCGACCGCCGGGGTCGCGGGACCGCCGACCTCCTCGACCAGGCCGTCGTAACGGCCGCCGCCGCACAGGGCCGAGCGGGCGCCCAGCGGCGGGTAGTGGGGGAGGGGGAGGGGGGTGGGGGTGTATGTGAGGTGGGGCGGGAATTTTTGGGCCCCGCACGTCTGCGCGCGGCTGTCCCCCCTGATGGGTGGGGCATCAGGACGGCGGCCGCCGGGGTCGACCGCGCGCTCGACGCGGGCG
>JACNJP010000541.1:0-940 GCA_014382465.1 Planctomycetota bacterium | reverse complement strand
GCGGAGGGTAGTGGATCTCGAAGATGGTGCGGGTGTAGTAGTCGAGGCCGCGAACGATTTTGGGGTCCTCGACCGGCTGCCGGCCGAGGGCCCGCATGGCGCTGAGGAAGGCAGCGTGGTGCCCGGCGGACTCCGGCGCCAGCAGGCCGGCGAGCGTCGGCGCGCCCAGGTTCAGCCCTTGGCAGCGGTCGACCTTGCAGTCCAGCAGGCGGAAGACGTTGCGCTCGAAGCGGGCCCGGCAGTCCGGGCAGCGCTCGGCCAGGCTCGGGGCGAAGAACTCACGCAGGGCCTCGCGCCAGCGGTCGCGGTCGGCGGCGTCCCCCATGGTGTTGACCCGGACCTCAAGCTCGGCGCCGAAGCCCAGGGCCTCGAAGAAGCGCATCGCCAGGTCGACCACCTCGGCGTCCAGGCGCGGGTCCTGGCTGCCGAAGGCCTCGACCCCGAACTGGGAGAATTGCCGCTCCCGGCCCTTCTGGGGCCGCTCGTAGCGGAACATCGGCCCGACGTAGAACCACTTCTGGAGCGGAGCCCGGCTCGGGAAGCCGCCCTGGACATAGGCCCGGGCGGCCCCGGCGGTGCCCTCGGGGCGGAAGGTGTAGGAGCTGGTGGACTCGCCCCGGCCGGGGACCGTGAACATCTCCTTCTCGACCACGTCGCTGGTCTCGCCGAGGGAGCGGCTGAAAAGTCGCGTTTCCTCCATCAGCGGGCTACGTATCTCGCTGTACCTCGCGGAGCGGGCCAGCCGGAAGGCGGTCCGCTCCAAGTGCCGGATCAGGACCAAGTCCTCCGGCAGGAGGTCGCGGGTTCCCCGCGGTGCTTGGTAGGCTTCTCTTGCCATGGCGCGGCGTCAGGATAGCCCGGCGCCCGGATTTCTCCGCTGGCGGCCCGTTGACGGGCGCGGCCGGCCTTCCTACGCCCTGCCTCCTGCTTGCGCCGGCGC
>JACNJP010000332.1 GCA_014382465.1 Planctomycetota bacterium | reverse complement strand
GGAAGCTCTGATTTATTCGCCCCATCCAGACGCAACAATTCCCTTCGCCGTTGCCGTCCCCTAGAATTTTCGAATGCGCCAGCCGACCTTCGCCGGGGAGAGTTTTGAGATCCACCGCAAGCTCACTCGCCGTGAGATCTTCCTCAACGAAATGGACCAGATCGTCCCCTGGGCCACGATCATCCAGGCGGTCGAGCCTTTCTACCCGAAGCCGGCCGGCGCCGGCAGGCGCCCCATCGGGCTGGACCGGATGCTGCGGATCCACTTCTTGCAGCACTGGTTCAATCTGTCGGACCCTGGCGTGGAGGAGGCTTTGCTGGATTCCCGCGCTCTGCGCCGTTTCGCTGGCATCGATCTCGGCCGGGAGCCGGTCCCGGACGAGACCACGATCTGCAAATTCCGTCATCTGCTCGAGAAGCACGAGCTCGGCGATCGCCTCCTCGAGGTGATCAACAAGCACCTCGAGGCATCTGGTCTGCGCGTGGGCACGGGCACGATCGTGGACGCGACGATCATCCATGCGCCCAGTTCGACCAAGAACCGCGAGAAGCAGCGCGACCCCGACATGCACCAGACCAAGAAGGGGAATCAGTGGTACTTCGGCATGAAGGGGCACATCGGCGTGGACAGTCGCCACAAGCTGATCCACTCGGCTGCGGTGACGGCGGCGAACGTGCATGACAGCCAGCTCCTTTCGGATCTCCTGCATGGCAAAGAAACCCGCGTCTGGGGGGACTCCGCCTACACCGGCCAGCGCGAGGTGATTCTGAAGAGCGCGCCCTATGCGCAGGATTTTTGCAACCGGAAAGGCCGCAGGAATCATCCGCTGACGGACGAGGAGCGTGGGAAGAATCGGACGAAATCGAAGGTGCGAGCGAAGGTGGAGCATCCCTTCCTGATCTTGAAACGGATCTTCGGCTTCACCAAAGTGCGCTACCGAGGCTTGGAGAAGAACGGGACGCGCTTCTTCGTGGCCTGCGGCCTGGCCAACCTCTACATGGCGAGAGGAAAACTGCTCCGTGCGAGCTGATCGGCGGGATCTGGAGCGGGCCACGGGCCGCGATCGGCGGCGATCGGTGGATCGCCGGGACCACGAACGCGGGATCGAGGCCCAGAACCGGCTATAAGACCCCAACTTCCAAAGGCCGCGACTGGATCGGTCAATTCTTCAGAGCTTCCCTAGCAGGGAACCGCCCAGGCGGAAATGGGGAGGGGGCGGGGCGCCGCGCGCCCCGCCCCCTCGAAACTGGGTCTAGACCCAAAACCGTCCCGTTTCTCAGTAACTCCGGTGCATCAGGTCGACGTCGTACTCGCCGCCGGCGTCGTGGCAGACGGCGCAGGACTCGATGCCCGCCAGGTTGGTGTTGACGTCCGCGTGCGCCCCGGCGGAGGGAGCGTCGTGGCAGGAGATGCAGGCGCTGCGCCAGGAGCGGGCCCCCGTGGTCGAGGCGGTCGGGTGGCTGCGGCCGGCCGGCTCCTCCCAGGCGGAGTTGCTGTCGCCGTGGCACTTGTTGCACTCCTTCACCCCGCCGACGAAGGTCGGGAAGACCACCTCCTCGTAGGTGTGCGGCGTGAAGTTGGTCGGGTAGCCGCCGGAGCCGAAGCCCACCACGACGAAGGCCTCGGGGTCGGTGAGGTCAGCGCCCATGTGGATCTTGTGCAGCATGTGGCGGAACTCGATCGAGGTCCCGACCGTGGCGGGCGCGCTGCCCGCGACGTACTGCGGCCGGTCCTCGCCGCCGGCGGTGCCGTGGCACAGGATGCAGGCCATCCAGCCCCGCCGCCCGGCGCCGTGGAACATGAGCTGCTGGTGGCAGCCCAGGCAGCTGGCGTCGGAGTCGATCAGGTCGTAGCCCTCGAGGGTCGTGGCGGCGCCGACGAGGACGTCGACGGAGGCGGCCTCCGAGGCCCAGCGGTAGCTGTTGGTCTCGCCGTTCAGGACGTGGCTGATCGACTTGTAGCCCCACACGCCGACCGTGTAGGTGCCGTCCGCGACCGGCAGCCCGCTCCACTCGCCCCACGACTCGTCGTTGTCGGGCGAGTCGTTGAGCGGCGCCGGGTAGACCGCCGGCACGATCCAGTCGCCGGTGTAGGAGACGACGATCGCGGCGCCGACCGTGAAGCTGTTGACCCCCGCCTCGGTGATGATGCCGTTGCCGGCGTCGAGCACGTAGTCGGTGGTCAGGGTCAGGGCGGTCAGCGTGACGATGTCGATCGGCGCCGTGCTCACCTGGGCGTTCTCCAGGTCGTCCTTGAAGTAGACCCGGTCGCCGTCGATGTGCGCCACGGCGTGGAATTCCTCGGTGCCGGTGCCGCTCGCCACCACGACGACGTCGTCGCGGGTGAAGACGCTGCCGACGACCACGTCGACGTAGTTGCGTCCGGCGTCGGCGTCCGCCGTCAGCGCGCTGCCGGCGCCGGTGCCGGTCTGCTCGTAGACGGTGGTGGGCGCCTGGGTGGTGTCCCAGATCGACGGGTAGTCGACGGTGAAGGACTCGACCGCCGCGGCGTTGGCGGCCGCGCCGACGAACTCGTTGACCACGCTGACTGGGACGTTGGTGACGAAGGTCGGGCCGGCGCCGACGCCGTCCCGCGGGAAGGATCCGCTCAGCAGCAGGTTGCGGTTGGCGACCGGGCCGGCGATCACCACGCTCATCGAGTTCAGGTCGGTGGCGGCGATGGCCCCCCCGGCGTCGTCCTCGATGGTGAAGGTGAGCTGGACCTTCTCGCCCGGGTCGAGGGTGCTGTCACCGTTGTTGGTGCCAGCTTCGTCGACCGAGCTGAGGGCGAAATTGACGCCCGGGTTGACGGCGGCGGCGAACAGCGGGTGGGTGTGGCTGTCCCGCGTCGACCAGGTGCCGGTCTCCGGGTGGCAGGAGGCGCAGAACTCGTTGGTCGCCTGGGGCGGCATGTTCGAGCCGTTGGCGGTGTAGTCCAGGTCCCAGTCGACGTCATCGTGGCAGGAGTCGCAGGTGTGCCGCTTCGGGTTGGTGTAGGCCAGGTCGCCCTGCGCCGGAGCGGTCAGCGGGCCGCTGCCGTCGGGGTCGCCGTGGCACATGTCGCAGGAGATGACCCCCTTGCGGATCTCGTCCTCCTGGGCCTTCTGGTCGGAGGTCAGGCCGCTGTAGCCGAAGTCCCGGGCGGTCGGGTAGGACATGCTCGGCCAGGCCGGGAAGGCGATCTCGGAGTAGTCGTGGATCGAGTTGTTGTGGCCCACCACCTGGTAAGGCGCCGGCGTGGCGTCGTAGTTGCGGCTGCCGCCGGCGTTGGTGGCGACGCCGTTGACCGACGGCAGGTGCTTGCCGTTGTGGAGCTTGTGGATCAGGATCCGGAAGTCGATCGAGACCCCGGGAGTGCCGCCGGCGGCCGACGAGACGTTCCGGTCCTCGCCGCCCGAGGTGTGGCAGAGCAGGCAGTAGGTCAGGTCGCGCCGCGAGCCGCCGTGGGCCCGGAACTCGGTGTGGCACTGGAAGCAGTTCTCGTTCTTGCTGACCTCACGCGCCACCAAAGTGGAGCTGTTGCCGAGCAGGAAATTGTGGGTCAGGTTGTCCACGTCGCGGTAGAGGACGCCGTCGATGTAATAGTTGCGTCGGAGCTCGAAGCCGAGCGTGTAGGTCCCGGGGAGGAGCGCCTCGCCCTGGAGTTCGCCTTCGAGGGCGCCGAAGGAGGTGGTGTCGTTCAGCGGCGCCGGGTAGGTCGCCGGGATGGCCACCGGGAAGGTGAAGGACCAGGAGCCGTCCCCGTTGTCGACTGCGTTCGCGGTCGTGATGTTCTGACTGTCGAGCACCGGGTTGTAGTTGGTGGTCGGACCAGCGACGCGGACCCGCAAGCGGTCGAGGTCTTCGATGTCGATGTCGGAGCCGTCGTCCTTCTTGACCGAGAAGCGCACCCTCATGGTGTCGCCGACGCGGAAGTGGCCGCTGTCTCCGGCGAAGCTGCCGCCCGACAGGCCGATTACCGCCAGGTTCAGGCCGGGCAGCAGGTCGCGGCGCCCGAGGATGGTGTCGTCGGTGCCGCCGTTGTTGCCGTTGTTGCCGTTGGTTCCGCTGGGACCACGATCGCCTTTGAGGCAGCCCGGAACGAGCAGCAGAAGGAGGAGCACCGGGAGCAGCGTGGGCAGCCGGCGGAGTGAGAAGCTGGGAAGGTACGCCATGACTAAGGAACCTCGGTTGGGTCTGATTCGGCGTGGTGGCGGATTCCCGGCAGGACGGATCTCATCTCGAGTCCAGAACCCGGGTCGCCTGTGTATCGGCTGCTATACCTAAGTCCTTCCCACCTATCTGAAACCTGCGTATCTCCTTAATCCACGCCGACTAAAGACAATCGTTCGCAACACCCTTCCAGCACCGCTCAAGCTAGGAACTCTCAATTTTTCAGTGTTCTTGTCTCTGGATTCTCAAAAAGTGGAATCCAGGATTCCTGCACGCGGTTCGAACACACCCACGCCTGGGATCCGGCGCACGTGACTGGATCCCAAGCCGTTCCTGATCTCCCGGCCATGAGCAGGACGCCATGAATGCTGCAATCGGATCGAGAACTGGTGCTGACTCCAGCGCGGGCTTGGCCGACTGCCCGATGGCCCTTCTTCACAAGCCATCGAACTGGTGAATCAGGACGGTTTCGCCGCTTGACGCTCCAAGCCCCTTCGATCTACGCCGGCTCGCTGCACACCCGGATTCGACCGACTACCTGGACCAGGCGGTTCGGGACCGCCCCAGGCGTCCAACAGGTCGCGGTCTCCGGCCGCGCAGCCGGCGGTCTAAGTCGGGGGGCGGCGGCGGTCCACAGGAGCAGGGCCGCCAACCACCCGTCACTCGCCCTTGATCCCCTTCACGAACAGGAAGATTGCCATCCACTCGCCTTCGGTGGTCCCGTTGAGGACGAAGAGGGCTCCGCTGGCCTCCGGCATCGTCATGCAGGAGCGGAAGCCCACCTGCATCAGGCTCGGCAGCGCCAGCGTGACCGGGTCCTGGGTGCCGGCCAAGGTGGTCGAGAAGGTCGGGATCGGCCGCTCCACCTCGCGGGCGAGGAAGTCGAGCTCGAGCGAGATCGACCCCGGCGTGAGCTCCATGCCGTTCAGCTTCAACCACAGGCCCTCTTTCAGGACGCCGATGATCGGGTCGGCCAGGCTGGCACCGCTCGGCTCCACCGTCACCAATTCGTAGTCCTTGACGTAGCTGATCGATTTCGCGACCGCCATGCTGGCGCGCTGGCGCTCGAAGGTGACCAGCCGGAGGTGGTTGCGCTCCTCGAAATCCGGGGCCGCTCGGAGCTGCTCCAAGCGCTGCGTCAACACCTCCTTGGAGGCGACCTCGGGCGACAGCGAGGGCCCGCCGGAGGTCCTGGACAGCTCCCGCTCCTCGAAGGCGTGCTCCGGTCCGGTGAGGACGACGACGTCGAAGAGCAGGTTGAGGCGCGAGCTGCGCTGCCGCTCGAGCAGGGCCTCCAGCCACCGGTGCTGGGCCGGGCGGAGCAGGGCGACGAGGTTGCCGCCCTCCAGCGGGATGAGCTGGTCCTTGCCGGCCTCGAAGGCGGGCTCCATCCACTCGCGCAGCAGCTCGGCGAAGCGCTCGGCGTCGACCAGCCGGGCCGAGCCGTCCAGGTCCTCAGGCGGTCCTTCGAGCGAGAATTCCTTCTCATGTTCGGGGGGCTCGGCGGCTTCCCTCCACTCGCACAGGTCGGCCACCTGGTAGATCACCAGGTCCCGCTCCTGGGCGGCGGGGAGTTGGAGCGGAGCGGCGGGGAGGGCCAGGAGCAGCAGGGAGAGGGTCACGGCGTGCGGGCGAGCGAGGGTGGCGCGGCGGTCGCGCGGGTCCGGACGACGCCGGAGATGGAGGTCTCGCGCTGGATGGTCCGGCCGGCGGCCGACTCCAGCGTGACCCGGCGACCGGGCTCGTGGCGGACGGCGTACAGCTCGAAGCGGCCGGCGGCGGCCAGCGAGGCGCCGGCGCGGGGGGCTTCGACCGCCCGCTCGGGGGCGATCAGCGACAGCGGCGCGATCAGGAGCAGGGCGGCGGCGAACAGCGCCAGCGGCCCTCGACGGAGCTGGGCCGGGATCGGCGAGGCCGGGCTGAGCAGGTCCAAGCGGGAGAGCAGGCGCCCGAGCTCCCGGCGGTCGTCGGGGTGGCCGGCGGCCCAGGAGCGGACGGCGGGGTCGGCCAGCGGATCGCGCCGGGCGTCGAGCGCGCCGTCGACCCGCTGCCAGAAGTGCTCGCGGCTCCTCACCGGGTCCACCCCTCGGCCCCGAGGGCCGCCAGCCTGCGGCGGGCGCGGTGCAGGTGGGACTTCACGGTCCCGGCGGGCATGCCGAGCGCGACGGCGATCTCCGCCACGGACTGCTCGCGCAGATGGAACCGGCGCAGGACCTCCTGCCCGGGATCCGGCAGCCGGTTCAAGAGCTGCTCGACCTGTTCCCGGTCGTCGCTGTCCGGGGAGGAGACCACCGCCAGTCCGGGATCCTCCTCCACCAGGGCCCGCGGCATCCTCCGCCGCCGGTCGAGGTGATCGAGGAAGGTGCGGAAGGCCGTGGTCCGCAGCCAGGGGCCGATCGCCCGCGACGGGTCGTAGCTGCCGCGCGACCGCAGGGCCTGGGTGAGGACGTCCTGCTCGAGCTCATCGGCGTCGGCGACGCCGCCGGAACGCGCCGCGAGCCGCCGCAGGTAGGCGCGCAGGCGGGGCAGCTCGGCGATCAGTCGGGTCTCCACGCTCCTCATACCGCGCCAGGGGGCCGGCGGTTGCAGCCAACGTCCAGGGAGGGCGGAGAGCCGCCCGGGTACTGAGGACAGAATAGTTCCCACCCTTGGACCCAGGGCGCCAAAGATCTCGAAGCCTTCGCCTCTTTGTCTTTCTGGCAAATGACTTAACTATGGTTCGAAGAGTTTCAAGCCATGGCCCTTTCGCGACCCGCCCTGTGCCCGCCCTGTGCGCTGCCCCAAGACGCGACGGCACAGGAGGCGGCGCGGTGGATGAAACGGCGAGCCACTTGCGCGGTCGTCGTCGTCGAGCGCGGCCTGCCGGTCGGCCTGGTGACCGACCGCGACCTGGTGACCAAGGTCCTGGCCAAGGGGCGGGCGCCGGGCAGCGTCAGGCTGCTGGAATTGTGCGGGAGCCCGATTGTGACCATGGCGGTGGACGAGCCGCCGGCGGTGGCGGCCCGGCTCATGCGCGAGCACGGCACGCGCTGGCTGGTGGTGGTCGGGCCTGACGGCCGACCGGTCGGCGTCCTCACGGTCGAAGACCTGTTCGCCCGCTTCGCCCGCCAGTTGGGCCACCTGTCGCTCGCCGTCGACCGGCTCCGGGAGCCCGGCGTCTCGGAGCGGGCCGAGCCCCTGCCCCCGAGGGAAGCGGAGGACGTCGGTGCCGGCTAGGAGGCTGCAGCACATCGGCACGATCGAAGCCGCCGCTTCGGTGCGGGCCGCCGCGATGCTGATGGCCGAAGGCAGCTACTCGAGCCTGGTCGTCACGGTGGCCGACGCCGCGGTCGGCGTCCTCACTGACGGAGACCTGGCGATGAGGGTGGTGGCGGAAGGCAGCGACGGCGGCGGCCTGGCCGTCCGTGACGTGATGAGCCACCCGCCGGTCACCGTGTCGCCGGACGAGTCCTACGCCGACGTCGTCGCCAAGCTCTCGGCCCACCGGGTGCGGCAGCTCCCGCTGGTGGCCGACGGCGAGCTGCGCGGCATGGTCAGCCTGGACGACCTCATCGAGATCCTCGCGGGGGAGTTCGACGACCTGGCGATGGCCGTCCGCCACGAGATCTGGCTGACCCGGATCGGCGAACCCGACTCGCTCAAGTGCGAGCGGCAGATCCAGAAGCAGCTCGGCTGGCGACCGCGGGACCGCTTCCGGCGGCGCCCTCTCTGAGCCCGTCCGCCGCCTACAATCGGCTCCTGGGCGGCCGAGGCCGCTCGCCGATCCATGCCTGATGCCCTCCGCTCCCCGCTCGAGCTCGGCGACGCCGCCGCCCGC
Organism: Planctomycetota bacterium; assembly: GCA_014382465.1. Lineage (GTDB taxonomy): Bacteria > Planctomycetota > UBA1135 > UBA1135 > UBA1135 > J029. Next base: position 7,524 of record JACNJP010000332.1, on the reverse strand, counting down.
GTCCGGGGCTGGACTCGCGGCGTGCCGGTCGAGGAGGCGGCCCTGCAACAGCTCCGGAACACCGCGGCGCTGCCGGTGGTGGGGCCGTGGGTCGCCGCCATGCCGGACGTGCACCTGGGCTACGGCGTCACCGTCGGCAGCGTCGTGCCGACCCGCGGCGCGGTCATCCCGGCGGCGGTCGGCGTCGACATCGGCTGCGGCATGATGGCGGTCCGCACCACCCTGTCCGCCGACGACCTGCCCGACGACCTGCGGGCCTGGCGGCGGGCGATCGAGCGGGCGGTGCCGCACGGCCGCTCCGCCGCCACTCCATCCCGCGACCAGGGCTCCTGGACCGAGCTGCCGAAGCCGGTGCAGGCGGCCTGGCGGGCCCTCGAACCCCGCTTCGAGGCCATCACCGGCAAGCACCCGAAGGTCGGGCGGCAGGTCAACCACGTCCACCACCTCGGCACCCTCGGGACCGGCAACCACTTCATCGAGGTGTGCCTGGACCTCGAGCAGCGGGTGTGGTTCATGCTGCACTCGGGCTCGCGCGGGGTCGGCAACCGCATCGGCAGCTACTTCATCGAGCGCGCCAAGGAGGACATGGGCGACCAGCTCGGCGGCCTGCCCGACAAGGACCTGGCCTACCTGCGCGAGGGCAGCCCGAATTTTGAGGACTACGTCGAGGCGGTCGGCTGGGCCCAGGACTACGCCCGCCGCAACCGCGAGCTGATGATGGCGGAGGTGGCCGGGGCGCTGCGCCGGACGACGGGCGTCCGCGAATTTCGGGCGGACGTCGAGGCGGTCGACTGCCACCACAACTACGTGCAGGAGGAGACCCACTTCGGCGAGCGGCTCTTCGTCGCGCGCAAGGGCGCGGTCCGGGCCGGGCTCGGCGAGCTCGGGATCATCCCCGGCAGCATGGGCGCCCGCAGCTTCGTCGTCCGCGGCAAGGGCAACGCCGACAGCTTCTGCTCCTGCAGCCACGGCGCCGGCCGCGTCATGTCGCGGGGCCAGGCCCGGCGGACCTTCAGCCTCGCCGACCACCAGGCGGCCACCGCGGGCGTCGAGTGCCGCAAGGACATCGACGTGATCGACGAGACCCCCGGCGCCTACAAGCCGATCGACGAGGTGATGGCGGCGCAGCGGGACCTGGTAGAGGTCGTCCACGAGCTGCGCCAGGTGATCTGCGTGAAGGGCTGAACGCGACGCGTCTCAGGCGCCGGCGGCGGTGAGCTCCGCCAGCCAGATCAGCCCGCCGGCGATCGCCAGCATCACCAACCACAGCGCCAGGGCGCGGCGGGCGCGGCGCTCCGAGCGGGCGGCCTCCCACCAGGTGCGCGGGCGGATGCCCTGGGCCAGGAACACGCCGACCCCTGCCAGGTTGACGCAGATGACGTTCACCGCCAGCAGGAGCAGCGCGGCCAGGGCGTTGGCGTCGCCGCGGACGAGGAAGATGGCGAAGGTCACCAGCGGCGGGAGCAGCGCCACCGCCACCATCACCCCGACCAGGGCGGCGGACACCCCCGAGGTGAAGGCCAGCGCGCCGGCCGCCCCCGCCGCCAGACCGAGCAGGATGTCGGAGACGTCGATCTCGGTGCGCGCCACCAGCTCGGCCGAGTCGATGTCGACGAAGGGCAGCCAGCCGAGCAGCAGCGCCACCGCGAAGGCCAGGCCCACACCCGCGCCGTTGGCCTTGAGCGCGCGCCGCGCCAGTTCGAGGTCGCCGAGGGTGGTCGCCAGCGCCAAGGCCATGTTCGGGCCCAGCAGCGGCGCGATCACCATGGCGCCGATGACCACTGCGGCGTTGTCGCGGCCGAGCCCGATCGCCGCCACGATGGTCGACAGCACCACCGTGGCGTAGAACACCGGGGTCAGCTTGGCCTGGTCGCTCAGGTTGGCGTAGAGCTCCTCGCGCGCCACCCGCGCCGGGGACGGGGCGGCCGGCTCCGCCGCCTTCTCCTCCGGCGCGGGCTCCGGCTGCCGCGGCAGGGCCGCCTCCACCCGCATGACCACGGCGCGGAACTCCTCCACCCCGGCGAAGCGGGACTGCAACGGGTCGAGCAGCGCCTCGACCCGCTCGGCCGGAACCAGGCAGCGGTAGATCGCCAGCCCCTCGCTGAGGTGGTGCCATTCCCAGGTCGGCTTGGCCTCGGCCAGGACCTCGTCGACCGCCGCCCGGCTCGCCGCCGGGACCAGGATCTCGAGGAAGCGGTCCGCCACGACGGGAGTCTACCGGCCTAGCTCGGCGCGCAGCGCGCCCGGCCGGTCGGTGGTGAGGCTGGCGGCGCCGAGCTCTCCCAGCCGGGCCGCCGTCGCGGCGTCGTTCACGGTCCAGAAGGCCAGGTCGAGCCGGCGCTGGATCAGGCCGTCGCGCAGCTCGGGGGTGATCGCCTCCGGTTTCGCCTGGGCGTCCAGGCCGTCGGCGCCGCAGCGGTCGAGGGTGGCAAGGATCTCCGCCGTGCTCGGCGACCAGGATCCGTCCTCCAGCTTCAGACCGGTGAGCCAGTAGGCGCGGTGGGCCGGCAGCATCCGCTTGGCCTCCAGCACCGTCTGCTCGTCGAAGCTGATGATCACCACTTGCCAGGCGCGCAGGCCGCTGCGGCCGATCGCGCTCCGGACGGCCGCCAGGCCCTCGGCGCCGCACTTCAGTTCGATGTAGATGCGGCCGCGGCGCGGCACCGTGCGCAGCACTTCGAGCAGGGTCGGCAGCGGCTGGCCGGCCCAGCCGGGGCCCTTCCAGGCGCCGTATTCGAGCTCGCGCAGCTGCGCCAGCGTGGAGTCGGCCACCACCAGCTCACGGCCGCCGGTGCGCAGAGTGGTGCTGTCGTGGATGCACACCATCTCGCCGTCGGCGGTCAGGAAGAAGTCGCCCTCGACGCCGTCGGCGCCCTGCTTCCAGGCCAGCTCGAAGGAGGCCAGGGTGTTCTCCGGCGCTTCGGCGGAGGCGCCGCGGTGGGCGATGAACAGCAGCGGGTCGGACTCTTCCATACCGCAGGCGGAGAGCAGGGTCGCGGCGGAGGCCGCCAGGAGGACACGGGGGAGCCGGCAGGCGCTCATGGCAACACGATAGGGCCGCCAGGAGCGGGGCATTGCCGCTGCCCTCGACGGCGGGGATGATCCGGCTCGTCCGCTGCCCGACCATGCCCGCCGCCGTCCTGCTCGCCCTGGCCGCCGCGCTCCCCCAGGAGCCGCCGGCCCCGCGCTCCTCCCGAGACGGCCTGGAGTTCGCCAGCGCCGACGGCGCCTGGTCGCTCGAGGTCCACGGCAAGCTGCAGATGGACTTCGCCCGCTTCGACGCCGACCGCTCGCTCCGCCGGGCGGCCGGGGAATTCCGGGACAGCGGGGAGGTCCGGCGCTCCCGGCTCGACCTCAGCGGCCGCGCGCTCGGCGAGCTCGGCTGGCGGGTGAGCGCCGACTTCAGGCAGGACTCGGGCGCGGAATTGCGCGACGTCTATCTGGAGACCGCGGTGCCCGGGGCCGGCACCCTGCGCGCCGGCCACTTCAAGCAGCCGTTCAGCCTGGAGAACCGCGCCAGCAGCTCGACCTTCGCCTTCTTCGAGCGCTCGGTGGCGAACGAGCTGGCGCCCGGACGCGACGCCGGCCTGATGCTGTTCGACGGCTGGGGCGACGGGCGCGGCACCTGGGCGGCCGGCGCCTTCCACGAGACCCACTCCGACGCCTTCGGGGTCGACTCCGCCGACACCCGCGACCGCTCCCTGACCGGCCGGCTGACCTGGCTGCCGGTCGACGAGGACGACGGCGCCCGACTGGTCCACCTCGGCGCCGCGCTCAGCCACCGCGACCCCGACCCGGCCGGCGTCTCCTTCAGCGAGCGGGCCGAGGCCCACCTCGGCCAGAAGCTGGTCTCGGCCAGCTACCCCGCCGACCGCGTCGAGCAGCTCGGGCTGGAGGCGGCGGCGGTCTTCGGCTCGACCTCGGCGCAGATGGAGTGGAACCAGACCTGGCTTGCGGGCGGCGGCGGCCCCTCCCCCACGCTCACCGGCGGCTACCTCCAGCTCAGCCAACTGCTCACCGGCGAGGTCCGCGGCTACAAGCGCAAGGAGGGCGTCTTCGGCCGCATCGAACCACGCTCGCCGCTGTCCCGCGACGACGGCCTCGGCGCCTGGGAGCTGGCCGCGCGCGTGTCCCGCCTCGACCTCGCCGCCGGCGACCGCCTGGACGTCTGGTCGCTGGCCCTCAACTGGCACTGGACCGAGCGGGTCAAGCTGCAGCTCGGCTTCCTGCGCGGCGACGCGGCCGGCGCCGGCGCGGTCGACACCTGGATGTTCCGCCTCCACCTGGACTGGTGAGGCCTGGGGTGGGCTAATCGGCCAGGCCGATGTTCTTCACCTTGAGGTCGGCGGTCCGCATGGTGATCCTCGGCTCGCCCTCGGGGGGCATGACCATGCCGAGGTTGGCGCGGACGCCCTTGGCGTTGGTCTCGCCCAGGAGGAACACGCTGCTCAGGCCGGACTCGGTGAGCGCCTGGAGCATCACGCGGTTGGCGTCGTCCCAGAAGCTGAGCCGGGCGATGCTGGCGTGGGCCGAGGCCTCGAGCTGGACCCGGGGAACGCCGTTGGCCTCCATGCGGATCTCGCTGCCGAAGGGGTGAGCCTGGAGGACGACGCCGGGCTTGTCCGGCTCGCCGTAGAGAACCAGCCGCGGGCCGGCTTCCCCCACCTCCAGACGCGCGGCCACGCCGCCCTTGCCGTCGCGCAGGACGAAGGCGTCGGCCTCGACCACGGCCCCCGCTCCGGGCAGCGAGGCCTCCGCCTGGGTCGGCTTGGCGCCGACCGCGGCGCCGCCGAGACAGCCGGCCACCGCGAGGACGAGGAGGAGGGAGCCCGCGAACCGGAGACGGCGGTTGGCGGACTCGAGGGCATCGATCCGCTGCTCCAGCAGCGGCAGGGACGAGAGTTCGGTCGGCATGGGAGGATCTTAGGACAGGGCGCGGACCAGCCCGCGATGGGAGGAAAGAGAATGGCCCTCCCCGGATGAACGGGGAGGGCCATGGGTCAGAGTCAGACGCGATCAGCCGATCGCTTGGTTGACTCCGTTGGAGAAGGTCAGGGAGCCGAGGTCGAAGGCGTGGAGCCAGACGTTCACGCCGGTGGTGCCGGCCGGGACCGTCGCCGAGAGGGAGGCATTGCCCGCGCCGTCCGCGGTCATGGCCGGAAGCTCGGTGTACGGCGGGGTGAGCAGCAGGTTGCCCCAGGGAGTGGTGGTCGGCCCACCGCCCCGGAGGGAGTAACCATGGCGGACGAGGCCGCCAGCGGTCGCGCCGGAGACCGAGATGGTCGCCGAGCCACCAGCCACCAGGCCGGACAGCGACAGCGTGAAGCCGACGCCGGAGGGAACTCCGAGGTCGTAGACCTCGACCGAGTCCGGGGTCCCCTGGCCGAGGACGACCATGGACAGGAAGCCCGGGTTGCGGGAGTCACTGTAGACGTCAGCGCCACCCTGGGCGGTGCCCCAGGTGTTGCCGAAGGAGCCACTCAGGAAGTTGCAGCTCGTGTCCACTTCCTGGACCGACGGGCCGGTGGTGGTGGACCAGATGGTGCCGTTGACGTCATCCCATCCGAAGCCGTAGGCCGACAGGGCGGTCTGGACGACGCTGTTGACCACACCGGTGAGGGTGAACTCGTAGAAGGTGCCGGTGAAGCTCTTGGTGAAGAAGTTGCCGGTGTTGGGGTTCTGCGTGAAGGCACGAACCGTCCCGGACACACCGGGCACCGTGGTGAGCGAAACGTGGGACAGGGCCACGCCGTTCCAGGAGTACTGGGACACCTCGGCGTTGTCGGAGCCGATGTACAGGGTGTTCCCGTTGGAGACCATGTCACGGCCGCCCCAGGCGGTCGCGTTGGAGACCTGCAGCCAGCTCTGCAGGTAGACCCCGTTCATGTCGTACTGGTGGACCATGTAAGCCCAGCCGGTCGAGGTGTGGCCACCGCCGGTGACCCACAGGAAACCGCCCATCTCCTCGACGCCCAAGCAGCGGTTGTCGAAGGGGGCGGTCTCGACGTCGAAGGGGCCGGCGACCAAGGAGCCCAGCGCGGTGAGGGCCGTGCTCTGGGCGTTGATGCCGTTCGAAACGGCGGGATCGGAATCGTTCTGCTGGGCAGTCAGAAGCCCAGCGGTGAGGGCGCCCGCGAGAAGGACGCCGAAGACGTTAAGGTGACGCATGAGAAGCTTGCCTCCAGGGCAGTTCAGGGAGAGAGGATGTGGGGCGGTTTCCGGCCGCCCTATGCAAGTATCCACGCTATTCAGATTTCCCAGGTTGGCAAGAGCTTGGGGCAAAGTTAACAGTGTTCATTTAAGATTATGGGCGGCCGGAGGACCCCAGGGAATCCGGCCCCGTTGAGTGGACCCAGGGCGCAAGACAAGGACTGCTGTCGACAGGGTTTGCGTCCGCTCGCCGAGCCGGCCTGCCGGAGGACATGAGGATCGGCCCTTAATCTCTATCGGGTAGTGGTTTAAGGCACCTTTGGGTCCACGCAACCGGGCCGGCTTCTACTTGACCTGCTTCACCTGCACTCCCTTCCGGTCGGCCTGGACCGCTGCCTTGTAGCGCGCCTGGCGCTGGACCTGGTTGTCGCTGTTGAGCTCCAAGACGTTCTGGAAATACACGCCATCGACCCCCTGCTGGCCGAAATCCGACTCCTCCCGGCTGCGGGAATCGCTCTGGATCTGCTGCCGCCGCCCTTCGGCCATCGCCAGCAGGGTCTCGCCGCGGAAGAAGGCGTAGTGGCCGCCTTCCATCTTGGCGATCACCGTCGAGGTGCCGCTGACGCCGTCGGCGACGTAGATGCCGCGCGGATCGGTCTTGCCGCTGCGGAACTCACCGCTGGCGGAGCCGACCACGCGCACGTCGACGTCGCGCAGGAAGCGCTGGTCCTCTCGCGCCAGCGCCTGCACCCGCAGCGAGCCAGCGACCGGGTCCTCCTTGACCCGCAGGTCGAGTTCGCTGACCAGCACCAGTCCGGAGGCGTGCAGCTCGTCGCCGCGGCAGATCACCAGGTAGGCGCCCGGCTCCTTGAGCGCCAACTCGAGCAGGTGCTTGCGCGGCAGCAGGTCGCCGCCGCCGCCGAGCTCCACGGTCTGGCGCAGCTTCGGCTCGATGCCCGCCAGGTTGACCTCGGTGACCCGAGACAGGTCCTTCTCGCGCAGGTAGAGGGTCATCAGGTCGACCGAATAGACCAGCAGGTCGGCCTGCTTGACGTTGCGGAACTCCACCTCCAGCCCGACCTTGCCGCCCGGCCGGGCGGTGGTGACCTCGGGCAGGCTGATGCGCTTCTCGCGGAAGTCGAGCAGGGTCTCGCGGGCGTCGCGGAACTGCTCCTCGACCCGGGCGTAGTAGTCCGCCGCCCGCGCCACGTCGCGCCGGGCGTGGTAGATCTGGCCGAGGATGAACAGCGCCAGGTCGCGGTTGGGCGACGGCCGCACGCCGTCGCGCCCCGCCGGATACTCGGCCGCGGCGATCCGCTCGAGCAGGCGGACCGCTTCCTCCTCGCGGCCGAGGTACCACTCGGCCACCGCCCG
>JACNJP010000051.1 GCA_014382465.1 Planctomycetota bacterium | reverse complement strand
GCCAGCGCATGCGGGTGGTGGACGAGGCGGGGGAGGAGCTGCCCGCCCGCTGCATCGGCCGGATCCTGCTGGCCTCGCCCTGCCTCTACAGCCACGTGCTCGACCGCGGCGCGCTGACGCCGCGCGAGGGCGAGTGGCTGGACACCGGCGACCTCGGCTTCACCGTCGACGGCGAGCTGTTCATCACCGGCCGCACCCGCGAGCTGATCATCAAGGGCGGCCGCAACTACGCCCCCGAGCGGCTCGAGGAGCTGGCGACCCTCTACGACGGCTGCGCCCGGGCGCTGGCCTTCGGCGTCTTCGACGAAGGGCGGCAGACCGAGCGCGCCGTGGTCCTGGCCGAGGTCCACCCGCGCGAGCTGGGCGACGCCGGCAAGCGCGACGCCCTGCGGATGGGCCTGCGCCGGCACCTGGCCGAGGCCGGCTACGAGGTCGACGAGGTGGTGCTGCAGCCGCGCGGCACGCTGCCGCGGACCACCTCCGGCAAGCTGCGGCGCGGCGTGGCGAAGGAGTCCTACCTGCTGGAGGCGGTGCGGTGAGGGATGCCGGCGGAGCGGCGGGCGCGGTCCCCGAGGTCTGGATCACCGGCGTCGGCATGACCTGCAGCGCCGGGGTCGGGCGCGAGGAGTGCTGGGACAACTTCCTCGCCGGCCGCTCGGGGATCGGCCCGATCCGCGGCTACGACCCGGCCGGCGAGCCCGTGACGGTCGCCGGCGAGCTGCCCGAGCACTGGGCGGCCGAGTTCAAGCAGGCGGTCCGCGTGCCCTTCGTGCGCCGCTTCAACCTGCCGACCCGCATGAGCCTGTTCGCCGGGCAGGAGGCGCTGGAGCAGGCCGGCCTCCTGGGCGGCGTCGAGGCCGGGACCCTCGACCGCGGCCGCTGCGGCGTGTCGATGGGGGTGGGCGGCGGGCCGCTGCACTACCTCCAGCCGCTCGAGGAGGTGCTGCGGACCAAACCCGAGGCCGCCGACAAGCTCTACGACCACTACTTCGTGATCAAGACCATGTTCAACGCCCCGGCGGGCATGCTGAGCATCGTCCACGGCTTCGAGGGGCCGTCGACCACCGCCAGCGCCGCCTGCGCCAGCGGTTCGGCGGCCATCGCCCAGGCCCTCGACTGGCTGCGCAGCGGCCGCTGCGACCTGGTGCTGGCTGGCGGGGCCGACTCGACGATCACGGCGCAGACGCTGCGGGCCTACCACGCCGTCGGCGCCCTGACCGGCGACAACCAGCGCGGCGCCACCGCCAGCCGCCCCTTCGACCGGACGCGCTCCGGCTTCGTCATGGCCGAGGGCGCCGCCGCCCTGGTGCTCGAGACCGCGGCCCACGCCCGCGCCCGCGGCGCCGAACACCTGGCGGTGCTGCGCGGCGCCGGCCTGGTCAGCGAGGCCTACAAGCTGGCGACGCCGCTCGAGGACGGCACCGGCATGGCCCGGGCGATGCGGTCGGCGCTGGCCGACGCCGGCGCCGCCGCCGACGAGGTGGCGCACATCAGCGCCCACGCGCCGTCGACGCCGCAGGGCGACCTGGCCGAGGCGCGCGGCATCGCCCTGGCCTTCGGCGACCGCGCCGCCGAGATCCTCGTGCACGCCCCCAAGGCGGTCATGGGTCACTCCATCGGCGCCAGCTCGGCGATCCAGGCGGCGCTGGCGGCGTTGACGGTCCAGCGCGGCGTCGTGCCGCCGAACCCGCACCTGGCGGAGCTGGACCCCGAGATCCGGCTGTCGGTGTCCACCACCCCGGTGGAGCGTCCGGTGCCGCTGGCGCTGTGCAACGCCTTCGGCTTCGGCGGGCACAACGTGTCGTTGCTGCTGGGGGCTTGAGCGGGCCCGGGGGCGGTCGGCTCCCACCCTCGGCCGGCGGATCGGGAGCGGCGTCCTCAGCGGCGCCGACGAAGGCTCAACTCCGGTCCTCGATTTCCAGGTGGTCTTTCGGCATCGCCTTGCGGCCGGCCTTGCTGGGATCGTTGGACGAGGTGCCCATCTGTTCTGGCAAGGAGGGCGTGGACGTCTCTTCGAACAGGCCACCGTGAGGCCGAGGATCGTGGTCGTGACGCTCGCGGCGGCCCCGCGAGCCGGAGCAGCCGTAGGCTGAGAGGTAGGTGGTTCCCTCGCTTGCTCGGCTTCCGATCGCCGGATAGCCTACCTTCGACCCAAGGAGCACATGGAACCCCTCATCTGCATCGATCCCGCGACCGCTCTGGGCAAGGCTGTGGTCACCGGAACCCGCATCACCGTGGAGCACATCCTGGAGCGCCTCGGGGCCGGGGAAGGCATGGAGCAATTGCTCGCGGCTCATCCGCGCCTGACGAAGGAGGCGATCCATGCTGCCCTCTCCTACGCCGCGAAGGCGCTCAACAGCGACGTCGTCTACCCCACCGGGGGTACGGCTGCGTGAAGCTGGTCGCGGACGAGAACGTCGACAAGCCGATCGTCGATGCCCTGCGTGCCGCCGGGCACGAGGTTTGGTACGTGGCGGAGCAGGCGCCTGGGATCACGGATGAGGCAGTGATCGCCGCGTCGGTAGGGCGCGATGCCCTGCTGCTGCCCCGGCCCGCCTTGCCGAACATCGAGAGCGGCCGGTCGTTGCGGTGGCCGCCGCGGAAGGCGAAGGCGTAGATCTCGTCGCCGCCGCATCGGGGGCAGGTGCCGTTCTTCATGGGTGGAGCGGGGGGCGGCCGTCACCGGCTCGCCCACCGGACCGAGGTGGCCAGGATCCAAGAGGCGGCAGAAACCAGCACGGCCAGTGCGAGGTAGGGCTCGACCATGTCGCCGAAGCCATCGACCCCGCCGGTGGCCCAATCGATCAGCCCCAGGAGCAGGAGCAACAGAGCCAGGCCGCCGGAGCAAAGGGCGCAGGCGGAGAGCCAGTGCGCCAGGGTCTTGAGCGCGTTCGTCATCGAGGACACAGGTGGACGGCGTCGCGGCGGAAGTTGTCGGTGATGCCCGAGTACTTGGCGTCCAGGCCCAGGAACTGTTCGCGGCTCATCGGGCTGATCGACAGCGGGGTGCAGGCGTGGCGGGCTTCGAGGGTCGCCGCCAGCTCAGC
>JACNJP010000052.1 GCA_014382465.1 Planctomycetota bacterium | reverse complement strand
CTCCGGGACTTCCTCGAGCACACCCGCGAAGGCCTGCAGGAAGGCCTCCCGGCGGTCGAGGGCCCGGGCGAGGCCCTCGGGCAGCGGCTCCGGCTGGAGCAGCACCTGTCCGGCCCGTTGCTGCAATTCCAGGTCGGCGGTCCGGGCGAGGTCGCGGAGCTCGGCTTCCTGGAGCCGGCCCCACCACCAGGGGAGGCCCAGGCAGACCACCAGCAGGCCGAACAGGCTCCAGTAGCCGCCCGCCCGGCGCGCTGCGGGGGCCGGCCGACGGACGCCGGGCCGCTCCGGGTGGAGCGCCGCGAGGGCGGCGCCGGCGGCGGCCAGATCGGTCCCGCCCTCGGCCGGGTCGGGACGCAGCTCGCGGGGCCGGTGACCGGCTCCCTCGAGCTCCGCGAGCAGCAGCTCCTTGCCGGGAGCCTGGCGGTCGCAGGCCAAGGCCACCGGCATCCCGGGCTGGGAGAGCCGCCGCAGCAGCAGGCTCAAGGTCGCCCGCAGGTCGCCGGTGCGCCGCAGGCTGCCCCATTGGCCGAGGCCGGGCTCGCCCCGGCTCCAGCAGAGTTCGGCGGACCGCAGCCAAAGCAGCAGGTCGTCGGCGTCGATCCGGCCGAGCTGCCACTCCCATTGGGCCGAGGCCAGCGCCGGATGGACCAGGGCCTCGGTGGAGGGGTGCCGGAGCGGCCAGCCGTCCGGGAGCCGGGACGGCCGCTGGCCGCCCTCTTCGAGGGCCAATCCCCACCGCAGCAGCTTGCCGCCCGAGAGGGTGCGGAAGGTCGAGGGCAGGGCCTGGACCGGCACCGTCCCGGACGCCAGCACCCGCGGCGGCTGTTCCGGTCGGTTCTCGACCAGGGCGTAGGCGACCTGCTCGCCCATCAGGTGGAGGCCGAGGGCGCGGTTCACGATCGCCGCTGAGGCACGGCGAGGCCGAGGTGGGCCATGCCGATCTGGAGGTCCTGCCAGCAGTCGCGCTTGGCCGCCGGGCTGCGCAGGAGGTAGGCCGGATGATAGGTCACCAGGACCGGCGGGCCGCCGGCGGGCCGGGTGTGCAGCCGGCCGCGCAGCTGGGACAGGCTCGAGTCGGTCCCCAGCAGGTGGCCGGCGGCGTGGCGGCCGAGGGCGATCAGCAGCTCCGGCTCCAGGATCCGGATCTGCTCCTCCAGGAAGGGGGTGCAGGCCTCCTTCTCCTGCGGCAGCGGGTCGCGGTTGTCCGGCGGCCGGCACTTGAGGATGTTGGCGATGTAGACCTCGGCGCGGGGCAGGCCGATGCCGTCTTCGATGATCCGGGTCAGGAGCTGGCCGGCGCGACCGACGAAGGGACGGCCGGTGCGGTCCTCCTCGGCGCCAGGAGCCTCCCCGACGAACAGGATGCGGGCCCGGGCCGAGCCCTCGCCGGGGACCACCTGGGTCCGGCTGCCGCACAGGGCGCAGGACTGGCAGGCGGCGATCCGCCCGGCGATGGCCACCAGCGCGGCGGCCGCGGAATCGGCCGGGCCCGCCGCGGGAGCCGCCTCCGGAGCAGGCATTCCAGTCCGGGCCGCCGGCAGGCGCAGCAGCCCGATCTGCTCCAGCCCTTCGAGCAGCAGCTCGGAGGCGGCGGTCACCAGGGAGTCGGCGGGCGGAGTTCGCATCGACGCGCCCATTCTGCCGCTCCACCGCCGGGACTCAAGCCGGCAGGCCGGCTTCCTCGGGCGGGAGCTTGGAATTGCGATTCCCGGCCCATCGGCTAGACTTGTCGGGCTACGAGGACCGTCATGGCCCCGAGAAAGGCGGAACTTCTTGATCTGATGCGGAAGCAGAGGGCTGCCGAGCAGCAAAGCTCGGCGGAACGGACGCAGTCCAGCCCGCAGAAATCCGCGCTGGCCGAGAAGCCCAAGCCCCCCCCTCGGGAGACCAAGGCGCCCTCCTCGACCACCCGGCCCGTTCGCTCCTCCACGCCGGCCGCGGCCAGGGGGGGCAGGCCGACCCGGCTCCCCTGGACCGGCATCGGCCTGGTCCTGCTCATTGCCATCCCGATGGTCTACTGGCTCTCCGGCGTCTTCGGCGCCGGCGAGATGAAGGCCGGGCCCGGGCCGCCCGTGACCGGGTCCTCGGACGCGAGCGGGGTCCCGGCGGACGCCGCCACGACCTTCGGCGTCGTCGCCATCCAGTACGACCTGAATCCCGCCCGCCTCGAGGAGGCCAAGCAACACGGCCTCAGGCTCATGCAGCTGCTCCAATCGAGCTGCGACCTGGTCGAGGAGCCCAACGCGAAATGGATCCGGATCTACCTCGGTCTCTCCACGAGCGCCAAGGACCCGGGCCTCCTCGACCTGCGCGAACGGCTGATCCGGCTCGAGTACCCGGCCGGCTCCGGCGCCTTCCCGTTCGCCTCGGCCTACATCGCCCGCTTCCCCGCCATTCCCGAATAAACCGTCAACCGTCCTAACCGATGTCGATCCACAAGTCCCTGTTCATCGGCGGCGCGCTCGCCACCGACCGCTCCGTCTTGACCCGCCGCGAGCGCCTCGACCGCCTGGTGACCGAAGGCCGCTGGAGCGAGGACCAGGACTCGGTCTACGGTCTGCCCAAGGTCCGGACCAAGTTCAAGGTCCTCACCAAGAAGCAGAAGAAGGCTGCCGTGGCCTCCGACAAGACCGGCACCCCTGACGGATCCGACGGCGGCGAGAGCTGATCCCCGGCCCAATCCCGACCGGGCCGCGCCGTGGCGGGCGCGGCCTTCTCTTTCGCCCGCAGGACCGCCCGCCATGGCTGACCCCGTCTTCCTCGAGGAGCTCTTCCTGAGCCTCCAGGGCGAAGGCGCGGAGGTCGGCCGGCCGCAGTTCTTCCTGCGGCTCGGCGGCTGTCCGCTGCGGTGCCGCTACTGCGATACGCCGGAGAGCTGGACCACCCGCGCCCGCTTCCGGGTCCACGCGGTCGGCGGGTGCCCCGTGCCAGCCCACCCCCTCCCCGCCGGCCCGCTCCCCCCCCCCTTTCACGACCTTGCCGCCCGCCTCCGCCCCGCCCCCCCGGCGCCCCGCCCCGCGGGCCACCCCCGGGCCTCCCCCTGCCCC
>JACNJP010000053.1 GCA_014382465.1 Planctomycetota bacterium | reverse complement strand
CCGCCCGGGGCGGCGGACCGTCTGTCCCGCCCCTCCCCCCCCGCGGGCAAGGCCCCCGGCCCCGGCCTCGGGCTGGCGATCGTGCGCAACCTGGTGACGGCCCACGCCGGCACCATCGAGGTCGACCACCACCCGCCCGAGGGCGGCGCCGCCTTCGAGCTCCGGCTGCCGGCCCTGGCCGGGGCGCAGGCCCTCGGCGCGGACGAACACCCGCGCGCGGCCGAGGGCGCTGCCGGGACCGCCAGCGGCGAGCAGGACGACCCGCTCCCGAGCCCGGAGCAGGCGCCGGGCGAGCGGCAGTCCACCCGCCCCGGGGACGGCGCCTGACTCAGTCGAGGGCCGGCCTGCGGACGTCCAGGAACAGGCAGTTCTCGGTCGCGTCCTTGGTGACCTTGGCGTGGTCCGGCGGCGGCTGGATCTCGGCCGAGAGGTCCAGCATCTGCTCATCGGTGCGGTAGACCAGGTGCCAGGCGAGGGCGTACTCCATCACCCAGCTGCAGTCCGGCACCCGCCGCAGGTTGCCGATGAAGACTCTGCCGCCGGGCTTCAGCATCCCGTAGAGGCAGGTGACCATGCGCCGCGCCAGCGGCTGCAGGATGTAGTCGTAGAGCCCCATGGAGTAGATCATGTCCACGTCCTGGAGCACGGTCCGGACCAGCTCGGTCTCGGCCCCCTTCTTCGGGGCGACGATCTGGCGCAGCGAGAAGTGCAGGCAGTGCAGGGTGACCGGGCTGCCCTGCGGGAAGCGCTGCAGCAGCACCGCCGCCAGGGCGTCGTGGCAGTCGCGCAGGGCGTGCAGGTCCTGGTCGATCAGGATCAGCTCCACCGGGTGGTGGACCGCTTCGATCTCCTGGAACAACCGCCTCATCTCCACCGCCGGGCCGCAGGCGAGCGACACGATTCGGACCGGGCCGGTGGCCTGCTCGATCAGCTCCCGGGCCGCCCGGCGGGCGGTGATGCCGCGCTCGGTGACCGTCTTGCCGAAGGAGCACTCCTTGCCGACATAGTGCAGGAAGTGGGCGAACAGCGAGTCTCCTTCCTGGCCCTCCATCTGGCCGAGCTCCATCAGCCGGTAGTCCCCGGCGTAACCGAGCGGCTTCTCCCAGGCGCGGCCGTGCATCGGGCACTGCAGGTAGGCCGGGATCAGCTCGTTCTGGACGTAGGCCTGGGCAGTTTGGAGCTGCTCGCGTTCGAAGCCGGCGCTGGCCTCGTCGAGCTCGGCGCACAGGGCGCTGTAGGGCGGGTACCACTTGGAGAACAGCTGCCGGCAGATCGGCGTGGAGACGCCGGGCTGGCGCCACCAGCCGGCCGGCTGGCGGGAGGACTCGAGCAGGTCCAGGGCCTGGCGCATCTGGTCCAGGTACTGGCGGACGCTGGCGACCTTGGCGCGCCATTCGGCGGGCAGCGCCTCGGCCCAATTCCGGATCCGGGCCAGGCTCTCGCGCAGGTCCTTCTCCACGCCCTGGTCGCAGAATTGGAGCGCCTGGACGTCGAAGATCCCGCTCCGCAGGGTGATGCCGACCCGCGGTCCGGGGCCGCGGCCGAGGTGGACCACCTGGGCGTCACCGCTCCACAACACTGCGTCCTTGTGAAGGATCTGGAACGACTTCAGGACCGTGCCGGGAGGCAGCTTCCACCCGTTCAGCGCCTGCACCGCGAGGCCGGTGGAGGAGATGTCAACCACGGTCACGGGGCCGTGGTACTCGCCGTCGACCCAGAAACGGCAGGTGGGACGGGCGGTGAAATCCGCAGTCGGAAGGCGGTCGGGGCGGTAGCGGAAGAAGGCCTCGGCGCCCTTCAGGTCCTGGTGCTCGGCGCCGTCGTGGGCTGCTTCCAGGGCCAGGGAGGAGGAAGCGGCGGAGCTTCCGGCGTCCGGACCCGGCGGCTCCTGATGCGGTTCGGATTCCGCCTCCGTGCAGACCCCGGATTCGATTTCGCTTTTCTTCGCGCCGCCCTTCAGGAGCGCCGGGCGCGGGGCGAGGGTTTGGGACCAGTGGAGTTTGGGGAGTTCCGCGTGGGAAGCAGGCTTGGGATCGGCGTGCATGCGACTGATTGGCCCGGGTCTGGGGGATTGGCGCCAAGGCCGCGCGAGCCGGCCTCAGCATGGATCAGCCCGCGGTCCCAGGGTTGTCCCAAGAAATTCCCCGGAGCTCGAGCGCCGGGCGCGCCGGAGCCCTCAGGCGGGGCCGAGCTCGCGCAAAGTCTCGAGCAGGGCGGCGGCCGGGAACGGCTTCTTCAGGGTCTGGTCCGCCCCGAGGTCGCGGGCGAGGCGCAGGTAGTCCATCCCCTGGATGCTGCCGCCGGCGCTCATGGCGACGATCTTGAGGCCGGGCTTCTTGCCCCGGACCGCCCGCAGCACCTCCAAGCCGTCCACGTCCGGCATGACCACGTCCAGCAGGAGGACGTCGAATTCCTGCTCCCGCAGCAGCGCGAGGGCGTTGCGGCCGGTGGAGGCGCCGGCCGGCTCGAAGTGGGAAGCCCGCAGGATCGCGAGCAGGGTGGAGAGGATCTCGGGGTCGTCGTCGACGACCAGCACGCGAGGGTGGAGAGGGCTTTCCTGGGGCACGATAGATGGTGGAAGAGGGCGGCCCAGGAAGCGGACCGCTACGCGTCATTATGACCTGGGCGGAGGGCGGTTCCACTCCTTTCGCCGCCGGGCCGCCCGCTCAGGAGAGATCGGCCGCCTCCGGGACTCCGGCGCGCGCCATCCGGCGGCAGAAGTAGTAGACCCGCTTCAGGTTCTCGAGAGTGTCGATCTCCAAGGTGTAGGCCGGGAGCCGGTTCGGCTCCTCGGCCACCAGGCGCTTGGCCTCGTGGAGCGCCGCGGAGCTGGCGAGGGCCCGGACCTGCGGCTTCATGTGGAGGACCGCCCGGGCCGCCTCGGGGTTCTTCTGCGTCACCGCCAGCAGCGCCTGGTCGAGCGCCCGGACCACGGTGGCGTGGAATTCCTGCAGCACCCGCCGCGTGGCGTCGCTGATCCGCAGGCGCTGCTCGATCCGCGAGCGGCCGAGCTGCACCAGGTTGGTCTCGACGACGTCGCCGATGTTCTCGAGGCT
>JACNJP010000267.1 GCA_014382465.1 Planctomycetota bacterium | reverse complement strand
CGCCCCGCCGCTCCCCCCGGGACCGGCCCGGCGGAGGGAGGCCGCCGCCCCCGGGGCGGCCCTGGCCCCCCCCCCGCCACGGCAGGCGCAGCTCGGCGCCGGCGGCCCGCGCCGCCTGAAGCAGGCCGTCGCGGACGTCGCGAGCCCGGTCGGAGGCCGGGAAGAGCTTGCCGCTGTCCTCCTCTTCCACCAGCGGGATGCCGAGCTCCTGCTCGAAGAAGGCCCGTTGCTCCGGCAGCCGCCAGGTGCGCAGCAGCCGCTTCAGGACGTTGCGCGAGCCGCTGGTGTGGAAGTCGTCGGCGTCGGCCGTCGAGGGCAGCACGTTGCAGCGGCCGCCGCCGCTCACCAGCACCTTGCGGCCGCAGTCCTTCGAGCCCTCGAGGAGGGTCACCTCAGCGCCGTCGCGGGCGGCGAACAGCGCCGCCATCATGCCGGCTGCGCCGCCGCCGACGACCGCGACGGAGGTCAATCCAGCTCCGCGTGGGCCAGGCAGGCGGCCTCGACCGCGTCGAGCCAGCGGTCGAACAGCAGCTCCTCCTGCGCCAGCACCTGGTCGATGCGCTCCCGCCAGCCGGGGAACTTGTCGTCGAGCTGGCGCTGCCGCTCGGCGAGGTGGCGGATCTCGTCCTGGAAGATCGCGGTGACGCGGAAGGGCGAGCCGGCGAGCTCGAGCACGCGGTCGTAGACCGGGTAGAAGCTGTCGGCGCGCACCTCGATGGCCACCGAGGTCATGAGGTAGTTGATCTCGGTGCGGAGCGGGTCGGGCAGGTCGAGGAGCGCCTGCTCAGCGGCGTCGTCCACGCCTTGCAGGTAGCCCTCGCCGGCGTGGCCGGCGAGCGTGTGCTCGTCGGAGAAGGTGGTCACCACCGTGGTGTCGTCGGCGCAGGCAGCGGCGACCTGCTCGGCGGCCCGCTTCAGCCGCACCGCGTGGGCGGTCTCGTCCAGCGCGTGCTGGAGGCCGGCGCCGTCGAGGAAGTCGGCGTGGCGGCTCTTGAAGATCTTGCGCGCGCCGACGTACTCCATGCGCGCGAGGGTGTTCAGCAGGCGGGCGTGGAGGCGCGGATCGGCGACGATACGGTCAAGCAAGGGTCGAAGCCTCATGGCCCCATTATTGCCGATCTCGCCGGGGATGCGAGGACCGTCGGCGCCTCAGCCGCGCTCCGGCCGCGTCAGGGCGGCGTCGATGAAGTGGCGGCCGGCGCTGTAGCGCTGGCGCACGCGGCCGAAGTCGCGGAAGCCGCTGGCGCGGACGTCGATCCAGTAGCTGCCCGGCAGGAAGCCCTCCCAGGAGAACAGGCCGTCGGTGGACAGCACGCGCCGGGACAGGATGCTCCGGCCGCCGACCTCGGTGCCGGTGATGACGATCTCGAAGTCGGTCAGCGGCGGCCCCTTGGCGCCGTCGCTGACCTGGAAGTCGAAGTGGACCAGCTGCTCGGTCCCCTCGCCGAGGTAGATCCGGATGTCGCGGTTGGAGGAGCCCCGCCGGGCCAGGGCCAGGACGCCGCCCTCCCGGAGCGAGCGGACCTCGAAGTCGTAGAGGCCGGCCGGCAGCCCCAGGAAGTCGAAGCCGCCGTCGGCGTCGAGCGGCTGGCGCCGGTCCCAGCCGAGGGTCCGCGAGCTCCAGGTCGGGACCGCCCCGCCGTGGAGGTCGGTCCAGGCCCACGGCGGCTCCACCGGCCGCGCGCTGATGTCCGCCCCGCGCAGCCCCTCTCCGTTCGGCAGCAGCACGCGGCCGGCGAGCGGCGACTCGGGGCCGAGGCCGATGACGACGCCGCGGACCAGCGGGCCGAGCTGCAAGGGCCACAACACTCCCCGCGCCAGTCCGGGCCCGCGCGCGAGCAGGGCGCCGCGCCGGCCGGAGGTCCGCAGACGGAGGCGGAAGCGGCCGTCCTCGCCGGCCTGCTGCGCCGTCCAGGACCCGGCCCTAGGCTGGCGGATGGAGTCGCCCTCCTCTTCCTCCACCCACAGGAGCACCGCAGCGCCCGCCGCCGGCTCGCCGTTGGCCGCGAACACCTGGCCCTCGACGGTCCAGGCGTCGGCCAGCGTGACCACCGTGCTGGCGAGCCCGGGGGCGAGCTTGCCGTCCCAGTCCTGGTAGCCAGGGAGCCGGGCGCCCAGCGGGATCTCGTCGTCGGCCACCTGCGGGAAGCGGGCCCAGCCGTCGCCGCCGCTGCGGGCGCGGGCGGAGTGGAAGGTGGTCACGCCGGGCTTGGAGCCCCAGTGATAGGCGCCGGCGTCGAGTTCGGCGCCGGCCAGCGGCTGCTCCCTGGCGTCGACCACCCGCACCGCCAGGCTGCGCCACCGCGGCAGCCGGAATTCCTGGTCGGTCGTGCCGCCTTCGGGGAGCGAGGCCATCGCCGTCGCCACGGCGCCGCTCGGCAGCAGGAAGCGCAGCCAGCAGCTCCCGGCGACGCCGCCGAGCTCGAAGCTGCCGTCGAGGCGGGTGACCGCCAGCGCTTGGTCGGGGTCGTTGGCCAGCCGCCACAAGGGGGTCCTCGGCTCCTTCGGATCGAGGCAGACCGTGGCGCCTGCGATCGCGCCTCCGCCGGCGTCGACGAGCGTCCCCAGGAGGGTCCCCGGCGGCCGCGGCTCGATCACCAGCACGGTGGTGCTCCAGGCCCGCAGCGCGACGCTGAAGCTGCGCAGCTCGAAGGCGGCCTGGCGGCCGTCGCCCCAGGCGAGCTGGAGCTCCTCCAGCCGCGCCGGCAGGTCGATCTCGTAGCTGCCGAAGAGGTCGGTGAGGCCGCGGCTCTCGCGCGGGCGCCGGCCGTCGTGCCAACCGAGCCGGAGCGCGAGCAGCGGCCAGACGCGGCCGTCCGGCCGCAGGGCGCGGACGCGCAAGCGGGCGGTCGGGCCCTCGGGAGCGGCCAGATCCGCTTCGGGGAGGGATTCCTCGCTCTCCACGACGGGCGCGCGGTTGGCGCCGGGCTCCAAATCGGGCAGGGGCGGGACCGCCGGAGGATCGGGCGTCGTCGTCTCCGGCGCGTCGGCGGCGGCCGCCGGAGTCACCGCCTCGGCCGGCTCCTCGACGACTGCAGGCGCGGGCGCGGCGGGCCGGTCCGCGAAGCCCAGCAGCCACACCAGCGCGCCGGCCGCCAGGGCGGTCAGGATCAGGGGGAGGAGGAAACGGGGCACTACGGAGGAGAAGACTCCCCGGCCACGCTAGTCCTTCCTGCCAGCCATGCAAGCCGGCCGTGACCTGCCACGGCGGTCAGCCGCGGGCGGTCGCCAGCCGGGCCGGGTCGTTCAGCGGCGGCAGGCAGGTGGCGCCGCGGCACAGGTAGAGGGTGGCCCGGCCCTCGAGGGCATCGCGGCCCTGCAACAGGCCCAGCGGGCTCTCCGGGGCGGCACCGGCGCGGAAGACCTCGATGACCTCGGGCGCGCCGGGTCGGAGCAGCGCCTGCCGCCAGCCGGCGAGTGATTCGCGGCTGCCGTCGCCGACGACCACCGCGACGGCGGGTTCCTCGAGCACCCAGGCCATCGGCCGCATGGTGGCCGTGAACGAGGCCGGAGACCGCTGCAGCAGCTCCTGCAAGGCGACGTAGCCGCGGTGGGCGGGCTGCGCCCAGCGCTCCTCGTGGGTGAAGGCGCTCAGGAGCGCCAGGCACTCGAGCGCCACCGCGTTCGGCGACGGCGTGGCGCCGTCCCACGGCGAGGCCATGCGGTGCAGGACGGTCGGGTCGGCGCCGTCGGTGTTCCAGAAGACCGCCGTGTCGGCGTCCCAGTACTCGTCGAGCATGCGCTGCGCCAGGTCGCCGGCCTCGGCCAGCCAGCGCTCCTCGCCGGTGCTCTGGAACAGGCTCAGCAGCCCCCGGCAGAGATAGGCGTGGTCCTCGAGCACGGCGGCGTTGTTGACCGCGCCCCCGCGGTAGGCGCGGAACCAGCGGCCGTCGACCCGCAGCTCCCGCAGCAGGAAGCCGGCGGCTTCGGCGGCCGCCTCGGTGTAGCGCGGATCGTCGAGCAGCCGGCCGGCCTGGGCCAGCGCGGCGATGGCGAGCCCGTTCCAGCCGACCAGCACCTTGTCGTCGGTGCCGGGCGGAACGCGCTCTAGCCGCGCCCGGTAGAGGCGCTCCCGGATGCCGACGAGCCGGGCCTCCTCCTCGGCGTTCAACTCCTGCCAGCGGGTCAGGGCCGACTTGCCGTGCTCGAAGTTGCCGCGCGGGCTGACGCCGTAAGCGCGGGCGGCGAAGGCGCCGTCCTCCTTCCCGAGCACCGCCTCCAGCTCCGCCGGGTCCCAGACGAAGAATTTGCCCTCCTCGCCCTCCGAGTCGGCGTCGGTGCTGGACCAGAAGGCTCCGCCCTCGTCGCGCATCTCGCGCAGCAGGTAGTCGCAGGTCTCGCGGGCGATACGGGCGAAGAACGGGTCTCCGCTGCGCCGCCAGGCCTCGAGGTAGGCCGGCACCAGGTCACCCTGGTCGTAGAGCATCTTCTCGAAGTGGGGGATCAGCCAGCGGGCGTCGACCGAGTAGCGGGCGAAGCCGCCGCCGAGCTGGTCGTACATGCCGCCGAGCGCCATGCGCCGGAGGGAGAACAGCGCCATGTCAGCGGCCTCCTGCGAGCCCGAGCGCGACGAGGCGGCCAGCAGCCAGCGCAGGTCGTCGGCGCGCGGGAACATCGGCGGCGGGCCGAAGCCGCCGTTCTCGGAGTTGAACTGCGGCTGGATCTGCGCCACGCGCCGGAGCTCAGCGGCGTGGAAGGCGTCGGGCGACGGGAGGTCGCTGGCCTGGGCAGGAGGCAACTGGAAGGCCAGCCCCGCGCCCATCTGCTCGGCCGAGGCGTCGATCTCGGCGCGCTTTCCGCCCCAGGCCTGGTGGATGCCCTGCAGCAGGTCGAGGAAGCCGGGCCGGCCGAACTTCGCCCGCGGCGGGAAGTAGGTGCCGCCGTAGAACGGGTTGCGCTCCGGTGTCAGGAACACGGTCATCGGCCAGCCGCCGCCGCCGGTCATCCGCTGGACGGCTGCCATGTAGAGTTCGTCCAGGTCCGGGCGCTCTTCGCGGTCGACCTTGATGCTGACGAAGTGCTGGTTCAGGAAAGCCGCGATCTCGGCGTCCTCGAAGGACTCGCGCTCCATGACGTGGCACCAGTGGCAGGCCGAATAGCCGATGCTCAAGAAGATCGGCTTGTCCTCATTCCGCGCGCGCTCGAGGGCCTCGGTCCCCCATGGATACCAGTTCACTGCGTTGTATGCGTGTTGAAGCAAGTACGGGGAGGTCTCCCCGGCCAGGTGGTTCGGCTGGTGGTCGGAGAGGGTCTCGCTCACGGCAGGTTCCTGGAAAAAGGCGATGACCAGTAGGACGGTCGGAAGGGTTTGGAGCAGCATGGTTTAGGACCGACCGCCGGCGCCGGCGCGGGCTCCAGAGGGCCTCGGGCAAACCCTTTAGGTCAAGGAAGTTGGAGCTTCCGGCCAGGATGTGGTAGAAAACGCGCTCAAT
Organism: Planctomycetota bacterium; assembly: GCA_014382465.1. Taxonomy (GTDB): domain Bacteria; phylum Planctomycetota; class UBA1135; order UBA1135; family UBA1135; genus J029. Next base: position 10,133 of record JACNJP010000267.1, on the reverse strand, counting down.
GGGCTTCTTCCAACGCCTCTTAAAGGGAGCGGAAGAACGCGACGGAAACCGCGACCGCTCCCCGGACGAAGCCCGATCCGACGCCGGCAACGGCGAGGATATTCGGGCTTTAATTCATGAGATCCGGCTCCTCCGAGAATCCATCGGAGACATCAACGGATCGTCCTCGTCGGCTGGCCGTGGCCGGCGGGGTGGGAAGGGCAGAAGCCGAAAGGCCGAGAGCCCCGAGAGGGAAAACGACCGTCAATTCGAACGACCGGGCGAGCGCCAGAGCGACCGTCCCAGCGAACGCCCCAGCGAACGCCAATACCAACGACGCGGGCTGCCGAAGGAGCCGCCCGAGGACGCGCCGACCGGCCCCTTGGTCGACTACCTGCGCAAGCAGGACGTGATCGTCTACGAAGGCCAGGACGACCTGGCCCGGAACGAGGCCTTCGAGCACCTCGCGCGCCACATCGGCACCCACTTCGACCTCGTAGGACCGTTCTACGAGAAGATGAAGCGGGCGGTGGCCTCGGGTCACGGCCAGCGCATCGACATCGATCGCTGGTCCGAGCACGAGCGCTCGGCGGCCGTCCAGCTTGGCACGATGCTGCACCGACACGGCCTGCTGAAGGACTTCTACTACCACCGCTCGCCCAAGAAGCAGCTCCGGGTCATCCCGACCAAGGACGGCGCGACGGCCCAGTTCCTGACCGGCGGCTGGCTGGAGATCTACGTCTCCTGGCTGCTGACGCGGCGCCTGAAGTCGCGCATGAGCCCGTCCAAGTTCCAGGTGCTGTTCAACGTCAAGGGCACGCTTCCGGACCTGAAGGAGTTCGAGGCCGACCTGATGGCCAACGTCGACGGCCGCATGCTGTGGGTCGAGTGCAAGACCGGCAACTGGCAGGACTACTCGGCCCGCTTCAAGGGCTTGGTCAAGATCTTTGGCTGCGACCGCGAGAGCGCCGGCCTGCTGTTGATCCGGCCGCCGGACTCCAGCACGCGCAGCCGCATCACCGACATGCTGGACATGACGCTGATCTCCCTCGAGGAGGTCGACGGCTTCATGAACCGCTTCCTCGGCATCAGCGACCAGGAGGCCGCCCTCTACCGCTCGCGCGAGCGGGAACGCGATCCGAATGACCGGACCGCTCCCCTGCCGCTCGGGGTGTTGCCGCCGCTCGGGGAGGAGGAGATTCCGCTCGAGGACGCGGCGCCGGCCCGCAGGCTCGGCCACCTCGCCCTCGACGCCGACAGTCCGGCCGATGCGTCCACGGGCCGCCGCCGTCGTCGCGGTCGCCGGGGGGGGCGCGGCCGCCGTCGCGCCGGAGAAGGCGACTCCGCTGGCAAGCTCAACGAGCCGCTGCCGATCGAGCCGGTCGACGCCGAACCGGCTCCGGACTCTCCCGAGCCCGCCCCGGGCCCGGCCGAGGAGAAGGTCGCCGGCGAGGAGCGGAGCTCACGCCGCCGTCGCCGTCGTCGCTCCAGCCCCTTCGCCGAGGGGGAGAAGGGGGGCGAATCCGCTCCCGCCGAGGGCGCGGCCGAGGACGCCGAGGTTCAGGATGAGCCGACGAGGCCGAGCGCCGCCGAGACCCTGGCCGGGCTGGCGGCGGCGGTCGAAGCCGACGCTGCCGAGAGCGCGGAGTCGGCGGATGGCTCGGGCTCCGGCGAGGACGCCGCCGAGCCGGATGCTGGATCCAAGGAGGCGGAGGAGGCTTCGAAGCCCCGCCGCCGCCGCCGCCGTCGCCGTCGCAAGTCGGAGGAGGAGGCCAGTCCGCCCGCGGTCGCCGAGACCAACGGCGAAGCCGTCCCGGCAGACCGCGCGTCGGCCGACGCGGAACCGGATCCTTCCGAGGGACCGGCCGCCGACAGCGCCGCCGCCGTCGAGACTCCGGAGGCCAAACCGCGCCGCCGCCGCCGCAAGACCAAGGCGGAGTCCCTGGCCGAGGCGAGCGCGGAGCTCGCCGGCGTCGAGGAGAGCGGAGCGGCTCCAGTGGAAGCTGAGGTGGTAGCCGAGCCCATCGCCGCCGCGCCGCCGCCCGAACTCGCGGAGGTCGTCCCGGAGGAGGAACCCGAGCCCGATCCGGTTCCCGATCCCGCGCCGGTGCCCGAACCGGTCTCCGGGAGCAAGAAATCGGCCTCCGGCGTGACCATCTCCCCCGAGCTGGCGGCCATGTTCGCCCAGCCGGCGAAGCGCAAGGACGAGGCCTGACCGCCGCTTCCTGGCCCAGTTGAAGAGGAAGGGCGCGCCGCGAGGCGCGCCCTTCCTTGCTTTGGTGGGCAGAGGCGGAGTCGAACCGCCGACACACGGATTTTCAATCCGTTGCTCTACCAACTGAGCTATCCGCCCATGCGGACGAGAAGAATACCCCGGCGGCCAGCGCAGCGCCACCGGGCCCGCGGCCACATCCTGGCGCCGGAATTTCTTCCGCCGGCCGGCCGCCGGCGGGGTCATCTACGGCTGCATGGCAGGATCACGGCTGACCGGGGGAGGTCGCCGTCAGGCGACGATGGCGGTCGTGGTCCTCGCCACTTGCCTCTTTATCCGCGCGTGACGCCGGAGCCGGGATGTTCGATGGGCAGGTAGGCCCCGGGGATCACCCAGCGCTCCGGCGCCGCAGCCGCGGACCGCCGCGCCGCCTCGACGTCCCGCCCGATCTGGCGGCCGAGCTCGGCGGCGCCGGCGAAGGTCCCCTCGCCGCGCAGCCGCTCGAGGAAGTAGACCTCCAGCTCGCGGCCGTAGAGGTCGCCGTCGAAGTCGAGCAGGTGGACCTCCACCGAGTGGCCCGGGCTGCCGAAGGTCGGCCGCTCGCCGATGTTGGCGACCGCCGGCCGGAGGCGGCCGTCGAGCAGCACCATCACGGCGTAGACCCCGTCGGGCGGCCGGAGCACATGGTGGGGGTCGAGGTTGGCGGTCGGGAAGCCGATCTCGCGGCCGCGGCCGTGGCCGCGGATGACGCTGCCGAGCAGGCTCACCGGGCGCCCGAGCATGGCGGCGGCGCGGTCGAGCTCGCCGAGCTGGACCGCCTCGCGGATGGCGGAGGAGCTGACCGCGCGCTCCTCCAGCCGCAGCGGCGGCACCTCGACCAGGACGACGCCGAGCTCGGCCGCCAGCGGCTGGAGGGAGGCCGCGGTGCCGCTGCGGTCCTTGCCGAACTTGCTGTCGAAGCCCAGCACCAGCTCGCGGACGCCGAGGCCGTCGACCAGCACTCGCCGGGTGAATTGCGCGGCGGTCAGCTCGCGCAGCTCGGGCGTGAAGTCGAGCACCAGCGTGGTCCCGATCCCGGCCCGCTCGAACAGCAGCAGCCGGTGGGCCAGGCTGGTGACGGTCGCCGGGGCGCGGCCGACCAGGACCTCCTTCGGGTGGCCGGCGAAGGTCACCACGGTCGGCGCGGCGCCGAGCGCGCGGGCCCGCTCCACCACCTGGCGCATGACGACGAAATGGCCTAGATGGACGCCGTCGAAGACGCCGACCGTGGCCACCCGGCCGCCCGCGGACCGGGCGGGCAGGGCGCCGAGGCCGTCAAGCCTGAGCACGCTCTCGGTAGGCCGTCTCGAGTTCGTCGAGCTGGCTCTTGACCAGGGTCTTGTTCGCCGGGGTGAGGCGGTCGGTGAACAGGATGCCGTCCAGGTGGTCGAACTCGTGCTGGAAGATGCGCGCCTCCCACGCGTCCAGCTCCAGGCTGAACTCCTCACCTGCCAGGTTCAGGGCCTCGACCACCACCGAGGCCGGCCGCTGGACCTGGGCGTAGACCCCGGGGAAGCTCAGGCAGCCCTCCTCCTCGAACTCCTTGTCCTTGGCGCGGCGGACGATCCTGGGGTTGCACAGGACGGTCTCGCCCTCGGGCTTCAGGGCGTCGCCCTCGGGGTTGTAGACCATCATCTGGAGGTTGATCCCGACCTGCGGGGCGGCCAGGCCGACCCCCTTGGTCCGGTACATCAGCTCGAACATCTGGCGGGCGGTGGCCGCCAGCTCCTCGTCGAAGGCTTCGACGGGGGCGTTGGGTTTCCGCAGGCGCGGATCGGGGTAGAGCACGATGTCCATGAACCGACTTGTCTAGGGCATAGAATAGCCGCGTCCCTCTCGAGCCCATGGATCTGAACAAGCACCTCGACCGGGCGGAAGACGCCCTCAACCGCGGCCAGTCCGACTTCGCCGCTGAACTCTGCGACCAGGTCCTGGACTTCGCGCCGGGTGAGGCGCGGGCGGCCGAGCTCCTGACCCGGGCCCTGATCAAGCTCGGGGAGGGCAAGAAGAGCCTGTTCGGGCGGCTCGGCGCCGGGCCGGCCGGGCTGGCGGCGGGGATCAGCAAGCTCACGCGAAACGCCGAGGGGGAGGCGCGGTCGCGGCGGCGGGCCTTCATCAAGAACCCCCAGAGCCTCGAGAAGGGCTTCGTCTGGGCCGACTCGCTGGAGCGGGCGGGCTACGCCGGGGCCGCCCTGGGGGCCTTCGGCGCCCTGGCCGAGCGTCACGGCGAGGCCGCCAAGCGGGCCGGCGGGCTGGCGGCGGCCCAGGGAGAGGTCGACGCCGCCCTGGACTACTACCAGAAGGCCCTGGACGCCAACCCCCGCGACACCGAGGCCATGCGGGCCCGCAAGAACCTGGCCGCTGAGCAGGCTCTGCGGACCAAGCGCTACGAGGAGGCCGACAGCGGTTTCGACCTGGCGGTGGACCCGGCGGCCTTCCTGCGGGCCGCCCGCGGCGAGAAGGAGCCGGAAGAGGGGGCCTAGTCCGGCTTGCGGCCTCGCGCCCAGGCGCTAGAATGTCCGGCCCGGAATCCGGAAATCCGGCCCCAACATGCCGAACACTCAGTCTGCCAAAGGCGCCCTCAAGCGCAGCATCGTGCGTCGCGAACTCAACCGCGGTCGCAAGTCCTCCATGCGAACCTGGATCAAGCGGACCCTGTCCGCCGTCGAGGAGGGCAACAAGGAAGAGGCCCAGAAGTGCCTGCTCGAGGCCCAGAGGATGATCGACAAGAACGTCAAGTGGCACCAGCTCCACGCCAACACCGGCTCGAGGCGCAAGTCCCGCCTCGCCCGCTCCGTACAGGCGATGTAGAAGGTGTCAGGCTCGTTCGAATAGTTCCGACTATTCAGGACGAGCCCAGCAGCCAGCGGGGACCGCGCGGTCCCCGCTGGCTTCTTTTTCTGGCGGCCGTGAGCGCGACCGCTGGCTGAGCGCGCGACCGCCGGCTGGCCTGGGCAGCATCGGCGCAAAGGAAGGAGGGCAGCGAGACCGGCTCGCTGCCCTCCTTCTCTCGCAGGCTCGCAACTATGCGAGCGAGCCTGACACCCTCTTTCAACGGGCGCCGAGGACCCTGCCGTAGCGGTAGTAGACCTCGAGGATCAGGGCGCCGATGGCGGTGGTGTAGACGCGGCCGCCGTCTTCGCCCCAGGGGCCGACGGGGTCCCAGGAGCCGTAGAAGTTGTCCTCGGGGTCCTCCATGCGCTGGTTGTCGAGCATGGCGGTCTCGATCGCCTTTTTCCACTTCTTCCAGTGGTCGCCGCCCCACTGGTTCAGGGCGAAGGTGCCGTAGTACCAGTAGTAGAAGTCGCAGCTCCCGCCCTCGGCGTCCCACAGGGGCAGGGTCTCGACCAGCAGGTCGGCGTGCTTCTTCATCACCTCGTACTTGGGGTGATCGTTCCAGCGCTTCACCTTGTCGGTGTCGGTCATGAAGATCCGGCACAGCAGGGCGACGGCGGTCAGCGCCTCGGACTTGTCCGGCGGGAAGCGCTCGATGTAGGCCCGCGGCCGCGACGGGCGCGAGCCCGCCTGGGCTTCCATGTTGTAGCCGCAGCGGCCGAGCGAGTCGGTCATGGTGTCGAACCAGTCCTCCGAGTCGCGGAAGATCGCCGAGTCGACTTCGAGGCCGCTGTCATGCGCGGTCTCGAGCGCGAACACCATCCAGCCGGTGATCGAGGTGTCGTTGTCGCCGTTGGGCGTCAGGCTGTAGCGCCACACCGTGTACTCGTTGCGCGACCGGGTGATGGTGCCGATGGCCTTCTTCAGCGGGATCAGCAGGATCGGCGACTTGCCGAAGTAGTAGGCCTCGCCCATCGCCATGGTGGCGATCGAGTGGTTGTAGAGGGTCGGGTTGCCGACCTCGTCGCCGAACAGGCCGTTGTCGAGCTGGTTGGACTTGAGCCAGTTGACGCCGCGGACGACGTCCTCCTTGTACTTGCCCTCGGACATGGTGTTGCCGTGGCCGAGGAAGGCCAGCAGCGCCAGGCCGGAGTCGCCGACGTCGTTGACCGGGCTGCCCGGGCCGTCCGAGGCGGTCTTGTCCGGGAACTTGTCGTAGTACATGAACTCGTCGCAGTCCCAGAAGCCCTCGGGCGCCTGGTGGTCGTGCAGCCACTTCAGGGCCGCCGCGACCGCCTTCTCGGTGGCGTCGCCGCCCTTGCGCCCGCCCCGTCCGCCGCGGCCGCCGCGCAGCCCGCCGGCGCCGCCGCCGAGGCCGACGTCGTTGTTCCAGGCGTCGGAGTCGAAGGGCGCGTCGCTCAGGAAGTCGGGGTCGCCCATCTCCTCGACGGTCTCCTGCTCGACCTCCTCCATCTCGGTCTCTTGGAGCACGGGCTCCTCGATGATCTCCTCGACGATCTCCTCGGGCTCCTCTTCGGGCTCCTCGATCTCCGGCGGCGGCGGGGCGGCCGCCATCTCGATGGTCGGGGCCTCCTGCTCCTGGCTGCGCAGGAAGGCGAAGCCGGCCAGGATGAGGGCGCCGAGGCCGTGGATGGCCAGGGACACCAGCAGGTAGGGAGCCTTGCTCAGCGTGTCGGCGAGGACGTCGTTGAAGCTCTTGTCGGTCTCCCAGGACCGGTGGTACTCGACGTCGAGAGGCTGGATGGGCTGGATGGGCTGTTCAGACATGATTTCACGCGGCCGGGGGGGTGGGCGGACAGCATCGAAACAACGCGCTTCCGCCTGGCCGGTTCAGGCGAGGACGGGGATTTTACAGGTCTTCTTCCTCTTCGCCGGACGGGTCGGCGAAGAGCAGGGCGAGGGCCTGGTCGACCTCCTCGGCGGGCCAGACGTAGCAGCGCTTGCGGGTCCGGGCGAGGGCCTGCTTCAGGGTCTCCTGGTAGCGCTGGTCGAGGAGGATCTTGCGGATCTCCTCCTGGACCTCCTCGAAAGGCGTAACTCCTCCCTCCTCAACGGTTTCCACCAGGCAGAGGGCCCAGTCCCGACCCAGGTCGAGGGGCTCGCTGAGGGTGCCCGCCGGGTTGCCGAGGAAGAAGTCCTTCAGCACTTGGGCCTTGCCGGTCATGTTGGCCGAGTACCAGCCGCTGGCGCCGTCCAGGCTCTTCTTGAAGTCGGAGTAGGCCTGGACCCCCTCGACGAAGGTCTTGGTGCCGCTGGTGATCTCGAGCCGGATCTCCTCGATCCGGGCGCGGCTAGGGTCTTGGCCGTCCGCCTTCGGCACCATCAGGATCCGGCCCTTGGCCCGCCGTGCCGTGGAATAAAAGCCCTGGTTGTTGTCAAAATAGTCCCGGATCTCCCGCGGCGGGACGAACATCACGACCTTGACCGCCTTGCCCTTCTCCGGCTGCTGGCCGGTCTCGATGCTCCGGAACAGATAGCCGACCACCATCCGGCGGTAGAAGCGCTTGAAGTCCTCGATGGTGCCGCCGCCGGCCGCCATCTCGGCGCTCAGGGCCGCCAGCGAGCCGGCGGCCTCGATGCGGGCGTCGAGCTCCTTCTGGATGATGCGGTTGAGCATGGTCTCGTCCCGGCCGCTCAGCCGCCAGCCTTCGCGCAGCAGCATGTCCGAGACCGCCAGCGGGAACACGCTGTCGACCTGCTCCTCGGTCGGGCGCTGCCCGGGGGCCAGGTTGAAGCGCCGCTGGGCCATCCAGTAGAGGTCCTCGTCGGTCAGGACCTGGTCGTTGACGATCGCCCGCAGGCGGAGGTGGACCTCCAGCTTGCCCGGCTCGCCGGGGTCCTGGACCTGGGGCGGAGCGGGGGCGACGGCGGGGGCGGCCAGGGAGAGCAGCAGGGTGGAGAGGAGCATCAGCGGCTTCGGGAAGCCCGGGATTCTCGGCGTTTCGGGCTGGGGCGGCAAGCGGCGGCCACCGAGTACAAGTGGGCCAGGACGGCCGTCGGGGCCATTTCCGGGTCCGGGAGCATCCAGTGGGCCTGGCGCGGCGTGATCACCCGGAAGTCTACCCGGTGCGGCGCCAGCGCCTTCTCGACCCGGCGCATTTCACCCACGGTGCAGATCAGGCGGTCGTCGACGCGCTGGAGCGAGTCGAAGCCGAGGGCGCCGAGGCGGTGCTTCAGGAAGAACAGCCGCGCCAGCCGGGCCACCTCCTCCGGCGGCGGGCCGAAGCGGTCCCGCAGCGCGGACAGCGCCAGGTCGACCTGCTCCGGCTGGCGCACCTGGTCGAGCTCCCGCAGGATCAGCAGCCGGGACTCCTCGTCCTGGACGTAGCCCGGCGGCAGGGCCGCGGCCACTCCCAGCGAGACGTCCGCCGCCGGCTCGAGCTCGGCCTTCAGCGCCCGCGCCGGCTGGCCGTGGCCGTGGCGCTTCAGCCGCGCCACCGCCTGCGCCAGCAGCCGCCGGTAGGTCTCGAAGCCGACCGCGGCGATGTGGCCCGACTGCTCGGCGCCCAGCAGGTTGCCGGCGCCGCGGATCTCGAGGTCGCGCATGGCGATCTGGAAGCCGGCGCCGAGGTAGCGCAGCTCCTCGACCGCCTTGAGGCGGCGGCGGGCGTCCGCCGAAAGCGGCTGACCGCGCGGGATCAGCAGGTAGCAGAAGCCGCGGGTGGCCGAGCGGCCGACCCGGCCGCGCAGCTGGTGCATGTCGGCGAGGCCGTAGTTCTGGGCGTCGTCGATGAAGATGGTGTTGGCGTTCGGGATGTCGAGGCCGCTCTCGACGATGGTAGTGCAGCAGAGCAGGTCGGCCTGGCCGCGGACGAAGGCCAGCATCGCCGCCTCGAGTTCCCGCGGCTCCATCTGGCCGTGGCCGGTGACGATCCTGATCCCGGGGCACAGGCGCTGAACCCGCTGGGCGACGCGCTCGAGGTCGTGGACGCGGTTGTGGACGAAGAAGACCTGGCCGCCGCGCTCGACCTCGCGGCGCAGGGCGTCGGCGATGAGCTCGTCCTCGTCGCCGTAGCGGATCTCGGTGTGGACCTCGAGGCGGCCGACCGGCGCGGTGCTCAGCGAGGTGATGTCGCGGATCCCGGCCATCGCCATGTGCAGGGTCCGCGGGATCGGCGTCGCCGACAGCGTCAGGACGTCGACCGCGGCGCGCTTCTTCTGCAGCGTCGCCTTGGCCTTGACGCCGAAGCGTTGCTCCTCGTCGATGATGACCAGCCCGAGGCGGGCGAAGCGCACGTCGCGCGACAGCAGCCGGTGGGTGCCGATGACGATGTCCACCGCGCCGGAGGCCAGCCCCTCGATGACCTCCTTGCGCGCCCGCGGCGGCACGATGCGGGACAGCTGCGAGACGGTCACCGGCCAGTCGGCGAAGCGCTGGCGGAAGGTGCGCGTGTGCTGCTCGGCGAGCACCGTGGTCGGCACCAGGATCGCCACCTGCTTGCCGGCGTCGACGGCGCGGAAGGTGGCGCGGGCGGCCAGCTCGGTCTTGCCGTAGCCGACGTCGCCGCACAGCAGCCGGTCCATCGGCGCCGGCGCCCCGAGGTCGTCCATGATCTCGCGCGTGCCCTGCGCCTGGTCGGGGGTGTCCTCCCACGGGAAGCTGGCGTCGAACTCCTCCTGCTCCTTGGACCACGGCATCGGCGTGCCGTGGCTGCTCTGGCGCCGGGCCTGGATCTCGAGCAGGTCGGCGGCGAGGTCCTCGACCGCCGCCTCGACCTTGCCGCGGCGGCGCAGGAAGCTGCCCGAGCCGAGCCGGTCGAGCGGCGGCGCGCCGGAGCCGCCGCCGGCCCCGATGTAGCGCTCGACCAGGTCGACGCGCGACACCGGGACCTGCAGCAGGGCGTCGCCGGCGAACTCGAGGACGATCACGTCCTGGACCGCGGCGCCGGCCGCCACGCTCCCCGCGGGCGCCGGCTGGCCGGCGTCGCCGCCGCGGAACAGGCCGAGGCCGTGGACCGCGCGGACCCCAAGGTCGCCGCGCCTGAGCGACAGCCGGCTGTTGACCCCCGCGGCCTCGGCGCGCGTGTGCCCGCGTGGCGCACCGGGG
>JACNJP010000138.1 GCA_014382465.1 Planctomycetota bacterium | reverse complement strand
GCCGTCCCCGGCGGGGGCGTTTCCGCGGCGGCCTGGCCCGCGGCGCGCCGCCAGGCGCTGATGGACCGGGTGAAGGAGGGCGTGATCGGGCTGCGCGGCGCCGGCGAGGCCGACGATTACCGGGAGTTCCGCCAGGACAACAACTTCTGGTATTTCACCGGGCTGACCACCCCCGGCGCGGTGCTGGTGCTGGTGCCCGAGAGCGGCCGCCAGGTGCTGTTCGTGCCGCCCGCCAACCCGTCGGCGGAGATGTGGCTTGGGGACCTGATCGACCCGGAGGAGGCGGCGGCGCTCACCGGGATCGAGGACTGCCGCAGCCTCTCGGCCGGCGGCCGGAGCTGGGGCGGGCTTGACGAGCTGCTGTCCGAGCTCGGCCAGGAGCACGACACCTTCCTGGTCCAGGTCCAGCCCGGTGAGAACTGGATGATGAGCCGCGACAACCTGCAGGCGGCCGCCCGCGCCCGCGCCGGCGACCTCTTCGACGGCCGCAAGGGACGCGGCGAGCAGCTCAAGGCGGTGCTCGAGGAGCGCTACGGCGCCGAGGTCAAGGACATCACCGTGATGCTCGACGCCATGCGGGTGATCAAGACCCCCGAGGAGATCCAGGCCATGCGGCGGGCCTGCGAGATCTCCGGCGAGGCGCACATCGCGGCGATGAAGCGGACCGAGCCGGGGCTCTACGAGTGGCAGCTCGCCGCCGCGATGACCGGGGTGATGCTCGAGCAGGGGGCGATGGGGCCGGCCTACGCGGCGATCGTCGGCAGCGGCCCGAACTCCTGCGTCCTGCACTACAACACCAACACCCGGCGCTTGGAGAAGGGCGACGTGGTGATGATCGACTACGGCGCCGAGTTCAACCACTACGTGGCCGACATCTCGCGCAGCTGGCCGGTCGGAAAGAAGTTCAGCAAGCGCCAGCGCGAGGTCTACGAGGCCGTCTACGCCTCGCAGGAGGCGGCCTTCGCGCAGTGCAAGCCCGGCAGCAACATCATGCGGGTCCAACAGGCGGCCGCCAACGAGCTGCGCAAGCGCGGCTTCCCCGGCCAGCCGCCCCACGGCGTCAGCCACTGGCTCGGCATGGCCACCCACGACGTCGGCAACGTCATGGCGGCCTTCGAACCTGGCATGGTCCTCACCGTCGAGCCCGGGGTCTACCTGCCCGACGAAGGCATCGGCATCCGCCTCGAGGACGTCGTCGCCATCACCAAGGACGGCTACGAACTCCTGTCCGACAGCGTCCCCCGCGACCTCCCCGACATCGAGCGCCTGCGAAAATAGGGGTCAGACATCGATTGTTATTGATGTACGACCCCTAAATTGGCGTCATGCGACGGAGCTGGTGGGGGGCTTGGGTGCGGGTCCTGGCGGGATCGGTGGCCCTGGGTTTGGCGCAGGGGCTATTGGGGCTGCCGCTCTCGGCGGGCATCCTGGGCGCCGAGGTGCTGGCGGCCTGCGTGGCCGGCGCGTTGGTGGCGGGGACGTTGGCCTGGCCGCTGGTCTACCTGCTGGCGCGGCTGCGGGTGCCGGCCCAGGCGCCGCGCAACGGCACGGCCTTCTGGATCGGCTGGGGCGTCGGCCTGGCGCCGCTGAGCCACAATTTCCTGTTCCTCGACGGCGGCCCCCTGCTGCCGCGGTTGGCGGTGGTCCTCGGCGTGCCGGCGCTGCTCTTCGCCGCCGCCCCCAGGCTCGGCGAACGCCTCGACCCGCCGCGCTGGCTGGTGAGCCTGGTCCTCCTCGCCGGCGCCGTCTGCTATCCCATCGGCCTGCTGGTCTACCCCGGCCACCGCGATCTCGGGCCCCGGACCCTGCCGCCCCCGTCCTCGGAGCACGCCGCGGTCCGCGTCGGCCCGGACCACCCCGATGTCTTCCTGGTCTCGGTCGACACCCTGCGCGCCGACGCCATCCTCGACCCGCGGACCGCCACCCCGGTGCTCGACCGGCTCCGCGCCGAGGGCGCCTGGGCGCCCTACGCCCTCTCCAGCTCCAACCAGACCCTGCCCGGCCACGTCGGCATGCTCACCGGCACCACCGCCGGCGCCCACGGCGTGCGCAGCAACATCGGCTCGCTGCCGGCCGAGCTGCCGCTGGTCAGCGAGGCCTTCCGCGCCCGCGGTTGGCGCACCGCCGGCTTCGTCAGCAACGGCCTGCTGCGCGCCGAAGCCGGCTTCGGCCGCGGCTGGGACCTCTACGACGACAGCGCCGTCGCCCACGCCGGCGCCGCCCGGCTGTTCATCGACCGCATCGACCGCCACACGGCCCTCGGCTGGCTGCTGCCGCAGCCGCTGCTGCGCCAGGCCCTCGGCGCCACGGTGCTGCGCGATCTGGCCGCCGTCGAACGCGACGCCGCGGTCCGCGGCAACGGCGCCCGCGTCACCGAACGCGCTCTCGCTGTCCTCGACCAGCTCTACGCCAGCCCGCAGCCGGCCTTCCTGTTCCTCCACTTCATGGACCCGCACACGCCCTACGGCGCGCCGGCGCCGTTCCGCGGCCGCCACACTGCCGGGATCGAGCTGCCGCCGCGTTACCGCCTCGACCACTCCGGCCGCGCCTCGATCGACCTGACGGCGGCGGTGGCGCGCGACCTGGCCTCCGGCGAGCCGTCGGTGGTGGCGCAGGCCGAGGAGGCGGTCTCCTACCTGCGGGCGATGTATCGCGAGGAGGTCGAGTTCGTGGACTACTCCCTCGGCCTCCTGATCCAGCGCGTCGAGGCCGGCGGCCGCCCGACCGTGCTGCTGTTCACCTCCGACCACGGCGAGCACTTCGCCGAGCACGGGCTCATGGAGCACGCGAACTCGCTCTATGAGCCGCTGTTGCGGGTGCCCTTCGTGCTGTGGGGGAGCGGCGTCGAGCGGCGCGAGCTGCCGCCGCCCCACCTGGCCGACGTGCCGGCGGTCCTGTTGTCCTTCGGCCGCGCCCCCCCGGCCACCGCGCCGATCCACGCCGCCCGCGACGCGTCCCGGCCGGCGCCTCAGGCCCGCGGCCGCAAGGGGCGGGGCCGGCCGCGCCCCCGCGGGGCCCCGCCCAGCCCCCCGGGCACCCGCGACCCTCCCGGCGTGCCGCC
>JACNJP010000477.1 GCA_014382465.1 Planctomycetota bacterium | reverse complement strand
GCCGCAGCTCGGTGGGGAAGCCGAGGGCCTCGGCGTCGCCGCTGAACAGCGCCACCGCCTCGTCGAAACGGCCGGTCTCGCGCAGCAGCGCGATCCACACGCCGCGAGACGGCCCGTCGAGCGACTCGGCGGCGGCGAAGCGCTCCAGCAGCTCGTCGAGCGAATCGTCCATCCGGTGGGCCTGGACCAGCACCGTCAGGGCGTAGTAGCGGTCGCGGTCGAGCTGGGCGCTCTGGCGGGCCTTCCAGGCCCAGTCCTTGGCCAGGGCGGCGTCCTCGGCCTTCAGCGCCCACTCGGTGACGCGGATCTGCTGGCGGAACAGCTCGGTGCCCTCGCCGTCGACGACGAACAGCTCGATGGCCTGCTTCGGCCGGCCGAGCAGCGCCAGCACCACCGCGGCGCGGTTGCTGAGCTCGGGGTCGAGGCCCTCCTGGCGGGCGAATTCAACCAGGGCGTCCTTCGACTCCTCGTCCGCGGCCATCCCGAGCAGCGCCATGCGCAGCCGCAGGTCCACCTCGGACTCGGTGCCTTCGAAGGAGGGCATGGCGGCCCGGTAGGCCTCCAGCGCGTCCTCGCGCCGGCCGGTGGCGTCGAGCAGCCGGGCGCGCTGGAGCAGCCAGCCGGGCTCTTCCTGCTCCTCCAGCAGCTCCTCGACGGCCGTCAAGGCCGCCGCCAGGCTGCCGCGCCGGCGCAGCAGCAGGGCGCGGACCTCTTTCAGGGCGCGGGGGTCGCCACGGCCCGCTTCGGCGCGGCTCTGGAGCTCATCGACCAGGCTGTCGACTTCGCCACGCGCGGCCGCCGCAGACCGCCAGAGCTGCTCCACCGCTTCGTCGGCCGCGGCGGCGTCCCCGGAGACCGCCGCCAAGGCGCGGTCCAGGCCGGCCTCGACCTCCGGGCCGAGGGCCGCGGCGCCTTCCTGCGCCGGCAGCGGACCGGCGACCACGCTCGAGAGCAGGCCGGCGATCAGGCCGGCGGACCGCAGCGGCCGGAGGACTCGGTGCAGGGCGCAGGCCATCAAACCGACCCTCCGCGGGAAGCGGGACGCCGGCGCCAGACCAGCTCGCCGAAGTAGATCAGCAGCGACAGCAGCAGCAGGACCGGCGCGAGCTCCCGCAGCCTCAGCGCGCGGCCGCCGCTCATGCCGAGGGCCCCCGAGGGGCCGGCCAGCCGGCTGCCTCCGGTGGCCGCCGCCAGCGTCGGCAAGGACAGCTCCGCCAGCGGATCGACCTGCAGCTCGGCGGAGCGATCGGCGCGGGCCGGCGAGCACAAGCGGTAGCGTGGCTCCGTCCCCCGCGCGCCGGCGAGCGCTCGCAGCTCCCTCCCGGGATCCTGGGCCAGCCGCGCCTCGAACAGCCCCGGGGCCCGCTCGCGGAACACCGGCGGCGCCGGGCCGTCGGCGGCCGGATCCAGCAGACGGACCTCGGGGAGCTCGGCGCCGGGCCGCCGGCGTTCGGCCCGCAGCACCACCTCGGCGCCGCGCCGCTCCACCGACCACAGGAAGGGCCCGTCGCCGCTCGAAGCCGTGCGCGCCAGCACCTGCGCGACCAGGGCGCCGAAGCCCTGCCAGTCGCGCCACGGCTGGGCGCCCTCGCCCGCCGGCTCGGTGGTCAGGGCGCTGACGCGGCCGAGCCCGTAGCGCCAGCTCGCCAGCACCGGGTGGGCCCCGTCCACGGTCTCGATCAGCACCTCGGCGCCGGGGCGCGCGCGCGTCTCGACGTATCCCGCCAGCTCGGGCAGCGACTCCGGGTCGGTCCCGGCCCACCAGGCGGCGCTGCCGCGGCCGCGCACGGCGTGGCTGCCTGGCCGGTAGGAGGGCAGCTTGGCGCTGGCCGGCTGCTTGAGGATCACCTCCGGCAGGTTGAAGCGGTCCGGCACGTTGTAGAAGCGGCCCTTGCCCCAGTTGGCCAGGCTGACCAGGAACTCGCTGTGGGTCTCCGGCCCGATCAGCACGGTCGAGACGTTCATGCCCTTGTCCGCCATGCGCCGCATCATGCTCTCGAAGGGACCGGTCTCGACGCCGCCGTCGGTCAGCACCAGCACGTGCTTGTAGCGGGTCTGCACGTTCTGCATGCCGTAGAAGGCCTCCTCGATCGCCGGCAGGATGACGGTGCCGCCGCCGGCGTCGAGCCGGTTGAGCGCCCGCTCGAGCTCGATCAGGTTGCTGGCCGGCTGGATCGGCGCCGCCCAGCGCTTGGCGCCGTAGAACTCGACGATGCCGACCTTGTCGTGCGGCAAGAGGCGCCGGATCGCCAGCCGCGCCACCTCCTTGGCCAGCTGCACCCGGTTACCGCCCATCGAGCCCGAGGTGTCGATGATCACGCACAGGGTCGTGCTCGGGTCGCGCTTCTCCTCCTTCTGCACCAGCCCGACCGGCAGCAGCTCGGCCCCCGGCGTGTCGGCCCAGCCGCCCGGGCCGAAGGCGGCGCCGCCGCTCATCAGAAGGCCGGCGCCACCGCCGGCGACCGCCGCAGTCAGCCGCTGCTGGAAGTCCCGCGGCACGCTGGCGGCGCTGCGGTCGTCGAGGACCACCAGCGGATAGGCCGCAGGATCGGCGTCGTCGAGGTCCGCGGCGCGTTCGAAGCGGAAGCCCGGCCCGGCGAGCCGGGACAGCGCCTCGGCGCCGCCCAAGGTGCGCTCGCCGAGGTAGAGCACCTCGAGCGGCTCCTGGACCGCGAAGCTGCGCGCCAGGAAGTTGTCCTGCGGCCGCTGGTCGCTGCCCTCGAGCGCCTCGATCCGAAGCTCCAGCTCGAGGAAGCCGGCTTCGCCCGGCTCGAAGACCACCACCGCCTCGGCCCGGCCATCGACCCGGACCGCGGGCAGCTCGGCGAGCGCCTCCGCCTCGCCGCTCCGGTGCAGGCTGAGGCGGACGGCGCCGGGCCCGCCGGCGAGCACCGCCCGCAGGCGGGCCGGGTGGCCCTGGCGCAGCTCGTCCCCGGCCTCGAAGCCGACCACCCGCAGCGCCCCGGCGGCGGCCCGCAGCGGCACGGCGGGCGCCGGCACGCCCCGCGCGCCGGGCGCGGGGGCGGGCCCCCCCCCGGCGGCGGGCCCCGCCGCGCCCCCCC
>JACNJP010000054.1 GCA_014382465.1 Planctomycetota bacterium | reverse complement strand
GGCCGAACAGCTTAAGACAAGCAGACCGGGCCGTCAACCGCCTCCCGGGCGGCGGAACTTGACGCTGCGCCGGCCAGGCCAGAGAATACCGGCCCGAAAAAGGCAGCGGGAGAGTTCCGGGACCCACCCGGACACCGAAGGGGCAAGCGGCCGTACCGCCGCGAAACTCTCAGGTTCCCAGGACCGCGGCCGGATGGGCTCCTGAATCGACGGCGAGCCAGGTGGACCCGGCTCCCGACCTCATGCCCGCCCCGTCCTCCCTGCCCCGCCCCCCCCTCCACGCCTGCCACCAGGCCGCCGGCGCCAAGCTGGTGCCCTTCGCCGGGTGGGAGATGCCGCTCGACTACGGCTCGATCCTCGAGGAATCCCGAGCGGTCCGGTCCGGTGCCGGGGTCTTCGACGTCTCGCACATGGCCCGCTTCCGGTTTCGCGGCCCCGCCGCCGCCGCCGAGCTGGATCACGCCCTGGGCGCCCGGATGGACGACCTCGAGCCCGGCAAGGCCCGCTACAGCCTGCTGCTGGCCGAGGACGCCGGCATCCTCGACGACCTCATCGTCTACCGCTGCGGTCCTGAGGAGTTCTTCATGGTGGTCAACGCCTCCAACCGGGTCCGCGACCGCCAGGCGATCACCGCCCGGCTGCGGGAGGCCGCCCTCGAGGACCTCACCGAGGACGGCGGCGGCATCCTGGCCCTTCAGGGACCCGAGTCGCGCCGGATGCTCGCCGCGCTGGCCGGCCGCCAGGACTTCTGCCCCGCCTTCCTCGACCTCGCCTGGCTGGAGGTGGAGGGGCTCGGCACGCTGTTCGTCGCCCGCACCGGCTACACCGGCGAGCACGGCTACGAGCTGTTCGCCGCCCCCGGCCAGCTCGAACCCCTCTGGCTGCGCCTGCTGGAGCTCGGCGCCGCTCCGGTCGGGCTCGGCGCCCGCGACGTGCTGCGCCTCGAGGCCGCGCTGCCGCTCTACGGCCACGAGATCCACGAGGGCACCAACCCCTTCGAGGCCGGCCTGCGCTTCGGCGTGCGCGGCTGGAAGACCCGCGACTTCGTCGGCGGCGAGGCCCTGCGGGCCGTCCCCGAAGCCGAACGCGAGCTCATCGGCCTCACCGCCGACAAGCGCGTGCCCCGCGAGGGCTACCCGCTGCTGGCCGCCGGCCGCCAGGTCGGCGTCGTCTGCTCCGGCATCTGGTCGGCGACCCTCGACCGGCCGATCGCCACCGCCTACCTCGAGAAGGGCGTCGAGGGCCCGCTGGCCGTCTCGGCCCGCGGCAAGGAGATGCCCGTCGAGCGCGCCGCGCTGCCCTTCGTCCCCCACCGTTCCCGCGACTGACCCCGCCCGACATGCGCCCCGAAGACCGCTCCTACTCCGAATCCCACGAATGGGCCCAGCTCGACGGCGGGATCGCCACCGTCGGCATCACCGACTTCGCCATCGAGCAGCTCGGCGAGCTGGTCTACCTCGACCTGCCCGCGCCCGGCGCCAGCGTCAGCCGCGGCCAGGCCTTCGGCGAGGTCGAGTCGGTCAAGGCCGTCTCCGACCTCAACTCCCCCATCGACGGCGAGATCGTCGAGGTCAATACCGCCCTGGCGGACGAGCTGTCGGTCCTCCAGGAGGACCCCTTCGCCGGCGGCTGGCTGCTCAAGGTCAAGGTCGCGGGCCCGGAGGCCCTCGACGGCCTGCACGCCGCCGCCGCCTACGAGAAGCTGGTCGAAGCCGAGCACTAGCCGCCGCGAGCGGTCCCCGCGATGCCCTACATCCAGAACACCGACGCCGACCGGCAGGCGATGCTCGCCGAGATCGGCGTCTCCTCGGTCGATGAGCTGTTCCACTCGATCCCCGCGGAGCTGCGGCTCCAGGGCGGGCTGCCGCTCGAAGCCGGGCTCACCGAGGGCCAGCTGACCGCCCGCCTGGCGGCCATGGCCTCCTGGAACCGGCCGGCCTCCGCCCGGCCGAATTTCCTCGGCGGCGGCTTCTACGACCACGGCTGGTGCGCCGCGGTGGACGAGCTCGCCGGCCGCAGCGAGTTCCTGACCGCCTACACGCCCTACCAGCCGGAGTGCTCGCAGGGCACCCTGCAGTGGATCTTCGAGTTCCAGTCGATGATCGCCGAGCTGTGCGGCATGGAGACCGCCAACGCCTCGATGTACGACGGCGCCTCCGCCTGCGCCGAGGCCGCGCTGATGGCCATCGGGATCACCCGGCGGTCCAGGGGGGTGGTCGCCGCCGGCCGGCCCCCGCACGCCCGCGACACCAGGCCCCCCTCCCTCCGGCCCCAGGACGTCGAGCGGGTGGAGGCGCCGCTGCGCGACGGCGTCACCGACTGGGCCGGGGTGGTCGACGAGGCCACCGCCGCGGTCTTCGTCCAGCAGCCGAATTTCCTCGGCCTGGTCGAGCCGCTCGGGCCGGCCAAGGAGGTCGCGGAGCGGCACGGCGCGCTGGCGGTGGCCTCGGTGTCGCCGGTGGCGATGGGCCTGCTGCGCTCGCCGGGCGCCGCCGGCTTCGACCTGGTGGTCGGCGAGGGCCAGGGCCTGGGCGTGCCGCTCGGCTACGGCGGCCCGCACTTCGGCTTCTTCGCAGCCCGCGAGAAGTTCGTCCGCAAGCTGCCGGGGCGGCTGGTGGGCAGCTCGGTCGACCGCCAAGGGCGGCGCGCCTTCACCCTGACCTTCCAGACCCGCGAGCAGCACATCCGGCGCGAGAAGGCGACCTCCAACATCTGCACCAACAACGCCCTCATGGCCCTGCGGGGCTGCATCCACATGGCGGCGCTCGGGCCGGCCGGGCTCGAGGAGGTGGCCTGCGTCAGCCGCCAGCGCGCCCTCGAGCTGCGCGACGCCCTGTGCGCCCTGGACGCGGTCGAGGAGGCCTTCCCGGCCCAGGCCTTCTTCCAAGAGGTCCCGCTGCGCCTCACCGGCGGCGACCCGGCGGTGGCGCGCCTCAAGCAGGCGGCCGCCGCGGCCGGCATCGCCGCCGTGCTGGCGGTGAGCTGCCGGTACCCCGGGCGCGAGGGGGCCTTCACCCCGGCCCCCACCGCACCCACCCCCCCCGCGGGCATCCCCCCGCCGCCCGACCGCGCC
>JACNJP010000055.1 GCA_014382465.1 Planctomycetota bacterium | reverse complement strand
TAGCCCCCGCCCGACCTTCCTGGAGCCACGACTCGGGGCGGTTCAGGGACTCCTCAGGTAGCCGGCCGGGGGGAATCGCCGCCCTGAGTTCCAGGCCAAGAGTCGCCGCTAGCCGCCCGATTTCCAGAATCGGCGGCGGCGGCGATGAGGGGCTCCAGGGCATGATCGGTTTAGGACGCGATTGTTTCGATTCCGGTTAACCGCCCCAGGACAAAGATCTTTGAGTCGTTCGAGATGTGACCGGAGGCCAGAAAACCTGCCTCGGGGGTCCGAACGTGGCCGGCGGAATTTGCGTTACCGGCGGATTCCATTAGATTTAGGTTGATTGCCCCATGCCCTTCGCCCGAACGCAGCCCCCGCGCCTCCAAGGCTTCGCCGACCGGCTCGAAGCCTTCGTGGCGACCCTTGCTTCGGAAGGTGGGGTAGGTGACCTGGTCGAGTTGGCGGCTGGCTACCGAACGGAGCCGGTCCGCCACCGCGACGCGGTTTCGACCGCCTTGATGGCCGTCTACACGGACACGGCATCGAAGGAAGCCTTCGCCCTGCTCTACGAGCTCAACCATGAGGATTTCCTGCGCCTCATCTACCACCACCTCAAGCGGTCCTACTACTCAGTGGATCCGTCCGACGTGCTGCAGGAGGTCTTCTTCAATGTCTACCGGTACCCGTTCAAGTTCAAGCCGGACCGCAAGTCGGCCTTCCGCAACTGGACCCACTCCATCATCCGGAACACGGTCCTGAAGCATAGCCGTCGCGCCCAGCGCGACCGGGTGCTGCCGATCGGCGCCGTCGACCGGGACGGCGAGGACCAGGTGCCGCTCGAGCTCGCCGACGACCGGGTCTCCACCCCGCTCGAATACACCGCCGACCGCGAGGCCGCGGTCGAGCTCGCCGGGGCGTGGAGGCTCTACCTGCACTTCTACCTCGAGTCCTACGGCTGCTTGACGCCGCGCGAGAAGCGCGTGCTCTACCTCGTGGAGGTCGAAGGGCTTCCTTACCGGGAGGCGGCCGCTCAGGTGGAGGTGAGGGTGGAGAACCTGAAGATGATGGTCTTCCGCGCCCGCCGCAAGATCTTCACGATCATGAAGCGGAAGTTCCAGGCCGGCCGGGACGCCTCCGACCGCACGGCGATGGCCGCGCAGCCTGACTCCGGAGGAGCGAGGGTCTGATGTACGACCGCTCCGAGTTCCTCGAGGTCATGCGGAGCACCCGGTCGTCCGGCCGCCTGATGTGCGCCGGATTCCAGCGCGACTTGAGCGCGCTGCTCGACGGCGAGCTGCCCGAGGAGTCGGCGAAGCGGGGCCTGGCGCACCTCGAGAACTGCCAGTCCTGCTCCGAGTTCCTCCAGGCGATCCGCCTGCAGGCGCTGGCCCACCGGGACCTGGCCGTCCCCGGGAGCCTGGCCCGTCGCATGCGCCGCCTGCGCGGAGAGGACCTCTTCGAGGGCATGACCGACGCCGAGATCATCCGGCGCCTGGCCACCGCCCTCTATCAGCTCGGCAAGGCCTACGTGCTGCTCGCCAACGACGGCGATTACCTGCTGGAGGTCTCCGAGGAGCCGGTCGAAATCGACTCCTTCCAGGAGACCGAGGCCGCCGAGGCCGCCGAGGTCGCCCAGACCACCGGCGCCTGCACCGTCGATCTCGAGACCCTGCGCGGCCGCTCGCAGGACCACCTCCAGCAAGGCCGCCGGCTGCTCGACGAGGCGTTGCGGCTCAAGCCGAAGTTCGCCGAGGCTCGCCTCTACTCCGGCTTCGTCCACCAGCTCATGGACGACTCGGACGGTGCGGCGAAGGAGTACCGGGAGGTCTTCCTGCGCACCGATCGGCACGTCAACCGCGCCCACGCTGCGATCCAGCTGGGCCTCCTCTACGACCGCCTGGGCGACCACCGATTCGCCCTCCGGATGTACCGCTGGGTGGTCGCCAGCGGGCTCCTGCACCGCCGGCCGGAGTTCGCTTTCGTGCTCTACAACATCGCCGTCGAGCACCTGTCCCTCAATGATCTCTCCGCCGCGGTCGCGATGCTGCGGAGGATCCGTCTTGGCTTCCCCGAAGTCTGGCAGCAGGCGCGCGGCTGGCTCCACCAGTCCCCCGAATTGCTGTCCCAGCTCGGCCAGGACGACGAATTCCGCCTCGAGATCGAGGCAGCTGAACCGGCTTTCTTCGCAGCCTGATGGCACAGCCTCTCCGCATCCGTGACCTTCTCCTCGGTGCCGCCCTGGTGACGGGGCTGGTCGCCGCGCCGCCCCTCGTCGGTGGCGGTGGTGGTGGTTTCAACAACGGGAATTCTTTAGACCGGGGGGACAACCCGGTGGTCGGGAGTCTTCCCTGCATGGTGGACCCGGACCTGCTGGACCGGTTCTGGGTGCCCTTCCAGGCGCCCAAACCTGGGTCCCTCGAGCTGCTCGGCGTCCCCGCGACCCTCGGAGTCATCGGTACGCCCGAACTCGCGCTCGAGCTGCTCGACGCCTTCGGCGCCGGCACCGGCTTCATCGACCGCCCGGCGGGCTGGGCCTGCCTCGGCCTGGTCGAGGACGCCGTCGTGATCCTGGACCGCTACCTCGTCGCGGACGGCACCACCGACCTCTGGCAGTACCTGCCCGACGGCTACCTCGGCGGCAATGTCCACGTCAGCTCCTCCGCGGGAGAGGTCGATCAGCCGATCCTGTCCCAGAACGTCGGGATTCCGCTGACGGCCTACGCCAACTACCCGGAAGTCTTCGGCCGGATCACCCTGACCATCGACCCGCCCGCCGGCTCGGCGCTGGACACCAAGGTGGTCCTGATCGAGCTGGAAGGGGCGATGCTCTTCATCCAGTACCTGCCCTGACTCCGGTCTGCGGGATGCTGCCCCGGCTGGCGGTCCCCCAGGGTGACCTGGGGGGGATCGGGCCCGAGATCGCCCTCGAGGTCCTGGCACGCCCTGAGGTCCGGCGTCGCTGCCGGCCCCTCCTGATCGGCCACCTCGCCTCTCTCCGCGAGGCGGCCCTGGCGCGCGGGCCGGACGTGGCGCTGGAGCCCGCCGCCGCCGCAAGCGAGGGCTTCCCTCGGTCCCGGAGCCAGCCCCCGCCGGG
>JACNJP010000056.1 GCA_014382465.1 Planctomycetota bacterium | reverse complement strand
GGGCCGGGGCAGCCTGTCCGGTGCGGACCGGCACGCCGGTCGGGGACGCGGCTCGCGGGCAAGCTGGGCCTCGCTGACAGCGGCAGGCCGCTGCTGGCCCACGCCCTGGAGCGCTGCCTGGCCTCGCGGCGCGCGGCGCGCGTGATCGCCGCGGTCGACGGCCCGGAGCTGGCGGCGGTCGCCCGCGCCGCCGGCGCCGAGGCGGTGCTCACCGACCCCGACCTGCCCTCGGGCAGCGACCGGGTCTGGGCGGCGGTCCAGTCGCTGCCGGAAGCCCGCTGGATCGTCAACGTCCAGGGCGACGAGCCCGAGATCGACCCCGCGGCCATCGACGCGCTGTTCGAGGCGCTGGCCGGCGGCGCCGAGGTCGCCACCCTGGCCGCCCCGTGGCCGGAGGGCTCCGATCCGGCCGATCCGGCCGCGGTCAAGGTGGTGCGCGCCGGCGACGGCCGCGCCCTCTACTTCTCGCGCGCCCCGATCCCGTTCCGCCGCCAGGCCGGCGCCGCCGGGCCCTCGCTGCACCTCGGCGTCTACGCCTACACCCGCGAAGCGCTGGCCGCCTTCGCGTCCTCCCCCCCCACCCCGCTGGAGCGGACCGAAGGCCTGGAGCAGCTCCGCTTCCTGGAGCGCGGGACCCCGATCCAGGTGCTCTCGTGGCCGTTCGCCTTCCCCGGCGTCGACACGCGGGCCGACTACGACGCGTTCCTCCAACGCCAGAAGCTAGGGACATGACCAAGTTCATCTTCGTCACCGGCGGCGTGGTGTCCTCCCTCGGGAAGGGCATCACCACCGCGGCCATCGCCGTGCTGCTCGAGAAGCGCGGCCTCCGGGTATCGATCCAGAAGCTCGACCCCTACATCAACGTCGACCCCGGCACGATGTCGCCCTTCGAGCACGGCGAGGTCTACGTCACCGAGGACGGCGCCGAGACCGACCTCGACCTGGGCCACTACGAGCGCTTCTCGCAGGCGCCGATCAACCGCTACAGCAACGCCACCACCGGCAGCATCTACTCCGAGGTGATCCGCAAGGAGCGCCTCGGCGCCTACCTCGGCAAGACGGTGCAGGTGATCCCGCACATCACCGACGAGATCCAGAGCGCCATCGAGCAGGGCGCGCAGCGCGGCACCGACGTCGCGGTCATCGAGATCGGCGGCACAGCCGGCGACATCGAGTCGCTGCCCTTCCTCGAGGCCATCCGCCAATTCGCCCTCAAGAAGGGCAAGGGCAACGCCTGCTTCGTCCACCTGACCCTGCTCCCCTACCTGAGCGCCTCGGGCGAGATGAAGACCAAGCCGACCCAGCAGTCGGTCGGCAAGCTGCGCGAGATCGGCATCCAGCCGGACATCCTGGTGTGCCGCTGCGAGCGGCCGATGACCCAGGAGATGCGCGACAAGATCTCCCTGTTCTGTAACGTGCAGCCCGAGGACGTGATCCAGGAGGCCGACGTCGAGACCACCATCTACGAGGTGCCGCTCGACCTCAAGCGCGAGGGCCTGGACGACTCGCTGGTCCAGCACCTGCAGCTCGAGGCCACGACCTCGGCCAGCATGGAGGACTGGGAAGACCTGCGCCAGCGCTTCGCCAACCCCGAGGGCGAGGTCGAGATCGCCGTCGTCGGCAAGTACATCGAGCTCCACGACGCCTACAAGTCCATCTACGAGGCCCTCGCCCACGGCGGCGCCGGCCACCGGCACAAGGTCCGGTTCCGCAAGATCGCCGCCGAGGACCTGTTCGACCGCGGGCCGGAGCGGCTGCTCGACGGCGTCCACGGCGTCCTGGTTCCGGGCGGCTTCGGCGAGCGCGGCCTGGAGGGCAAGATCCTGGCGGTCCGCTACGCCCGCGAGCACGAGCTGCCCTTCTTCGGGATCTGCTTCGGCATGCAGGCGATGGTCATCGAGTACGCCCGCCACGTCGCCGTGATCGAGGGCGCCCACACCTCGGAGGTCGACCCTGGCTGCAAGGCGCCGGTCATCGACCTGATGCGCGAGCAGCGCGACGTCACCGACAAGGGCGGCACGATGCGGCTCGGCGCCTACCCCTGCCGGATCCTCGACGGCACCCGGGCGGCCGCGATCTACGGCCGCGACATGGTGCTCGAGCGCCACCGCCACCGCTGGGAATTCAACAACGACTACAAGCGCAAGCTGGAGAAGGCCGGCCTGCGCTGCTCCGGGATCTACGAGGCCCGCGGCCTGGTCGAGATCGCCGAGCTCAGCGAGCGCCCCTTCTACCTCGGGGTGCAGTACCACCCGGAGTACAAATCCAAGCCGCTGCAGCCGCACCCGCTGTTCGCCGCCTTCGTCGGCGCGGCGATCGACTACTCGCGCGGCGAGACCGCCGCCGCCGCTGCACAGACGCTGGAAGCCGAAGCATGAGCACCCAGACCCCCTCCACCGACTTCCGCATCTTCGTCCAGAAGATCACCATGCAGGGCTTCTACGCCCTCGGCATGATCGAGGTCCCTGGCGCCCCCAAGCAGGAGGAGCCGAATTTCGAGATCGCCCAGGCCGTGATCGAGGACCTGGAGATGCTCAAGCAGGTCACCGACGGCAACCTGTCGGAGGGCGAGCGCCTGACGCTGGACAAGTACACCGCCGACCTCAAGCTGGTCTACGTCGAGAAGAGCAGTAAGAAGGAAGGGGCGGCCGGCGGCGACTAGGCCAGGGGGCCGCAGCAGCCGAGCCGCAGCTTGAGGACCTCGGCGAACTGCGACCGGTCGATCGGCTTGCTGAGGTAGTCGTCCATGCCGGCCTCCAGGCAGCGCTCGCGGTCGCCGCTCATGGCGTTGGCGGTCATCGCCACGATCGGGATGTGCCGCCTCCCGCCTTCCTGGCGCCGGATCTCGCGGGTGGCCTCGAAGCCGTCCATGACCGGCATCTGGCAGTCCATCAGCACCAGGTCGTAGGCCGCGGCGCCGAGCTCCTGGACCGCCTCGCCGCCGTGCTTCACCCAGGTCACCTGGACGGCGTAGGGCCGGAGGTAGCCCATCGCGACCCTGGCGTTGACGGCGTTGGCCTCCACCAGGAGGACGCGCGCCGCCGGGGCCGCTGCCGGGGGCGGGGCAGGGGCAGGGGCAGGG
>JACNJP010000057.1 GCA_014382465.1 Planctomycetota bacterium | reverse complement strand
GACCGGCGGCCTTCCGTTCTGCGACGGCAGCCACAAGGGCTAGGCAGGCGGGCGGTGAGATCCAGCCAGGCTTTCGCCTTGAGCAGGACCAGCGCCTCCGGCCGGACCATGGGCAGGCCTTGGGCCAACTCCCGGTTCTCCTTCACGAGCCGGTAGTAGTGGTCATCCAACAAGATCGCGGAGAGGCTCGACCCGTCGGCATCCGGCGGGATGGGCGTGATCTCCTGGTCCGGTGGCAGCGGCAAGCCCACCAGCCGCCGCGAGAAGATCTCGAGCATGGCTGGGAAGCTCGGGTCCTTTGGCTTGGCGAAGCGGTAGTACCTCCGCTCTCCGCTGCTCCCTTGTCTCGATGCGTATCCTGCCGCCTTGATGAAGGCCCAGACGAGGTCCAGGAATGAGTCATCCAGGAGCTCGGCGAACAGGACCACGTCGAAGTCCTTGGTCCTCCGGGCGGGGAGCGCAGCCTGGGTCAGCCAGTGCTCCACCGCAACCCCGCCGATCAGGGCGAATCGCTCGCCGGCGACTTCGAAATGCTCCCGGAACCGGTCCATTCCGTTCACCATCGGACGGTCGCCACGAGTCCTTCCAGCGCTGCCTGGACCCTCTCGTCTGGATCCAGGCGCAGACAGAGGTAGAGCGAAAGCGGATCGACCGCGCCGCCCTCGCTCAAGCGCTGCGGGTCGTATTTCCACGCCTCGATCCGGAGAGCGGCTTCGTCCCAGCCTGGCGCGAGGGTAAGCGTCCGGTCGGTGAGTCCGCGGCGGAAGGCGGGCAGCGAGAGCGCCGCCGTCGGCAACGGGTCTGGCGCGAGAGCGGTCTGGTCCGCCAGAGCGGTGGTCCCGGCGGACTGCGGGTGAAGCCCCGGCGCCAGCCGCGCCACGGGGTGGACCTTGGCCACCGGAGAGCGCAGCAGGGGAAGGGCTCGTTCCCAGAGTTCGGCGGGTGGGGCGGCGAAACACAAGGGCTTCGGACGCTTGCCCGCGCCCTTCACTGCGAGGCCGGCGGCGATCAGCTCGCGGCGCGCTTTCGACAGAGTCATCGCCGAATAGCCGCAGTCGCCGGCGACCCCGACCAGCGGCCGGTCTTCTACGTCGCCTCGCAGCAGGTGACGGAGAAGCACGAGCTGGGCGGACCAGCCGAGCCAAGGTCCGGCCGTTTGCGGTGCGGCATCGAAGGACTCGCGCAGGTCGATCCACAGCATGGGCAGGTAGAGCTGCCGGCCCGGGACGATGAACGGCACATGGGCAGCCACGAGGCGGTTCCGGAGATAGGCGGCGAGGCCGGGCAGGACCAGGACGACGCGGTCGGTGGCCAGCGCCGTTCGCAGGGCCGCCCAGTCTGCTGCGAGCCGGGAAGGCGGAGCAGCCCCGTCGGAGTGGGCGAATTCAGCTAGGACCAAGTCGGCGCCGTGGATCCGAAGCCGGCCCAATTGGTAGGACTGGGATAGGTAGAGCGGTAGCTCGGGCCCCCTCCAGGCTTGGAGACGCACGGGTTGGCCCAGGACCTTGCTCAGGTAGGCTTCGAGAGCTGCGGTTTTCGTCAAGGGAAGGAGGATTATACCTCGAAAGTGCTTACTAAACTTTTTCGGTTTATTAAGCAGTCTTCCACTTATCATTCCGCTGGCTTTTCGGTTTCCTGCGAAACAGGTCGGCGGCGAGTCCCCCACTTCGGGTAGACGATCCGACCGGGGATGGGTTACCCCCTTCGACCAGCCCCTCGGCGCCACCCGCCTACCGCACCAGCCGCTCCACCACGTTGCTCTTGGCGCCGGCCTGCAGCGCCTGGGCCCAGAAACGGCGGCCGGCGGCCGGCAGCGGCACGGTGAAGCTCCACTGGACGTCGCCGGCCGGACCGGCGGGTTTCGCCTGGCCGAGCGGGGAGGGCGACGAGAGATCGAGCTCCACACCGAGGGCCGCCACGTTGAAGCTGCCGAGCCCGGAGGGAGAGAAGGCCAGCCAGGTCATGGCGCCCGGAGCTGCCCCGGCCACCCACACGCCGCCGCCGGCGCCGGCCACCAGCGGGTCGGCGTCGAGCTCGAAGCTGCCGCTGAGCTCCTTCTTGAGGATCCCGAACCACGCATCGGCCATGAGCTGGTCCCCCAGCGCGCTGGTGTGGGCGAAGTCGTTGCCGTAGGCCTCGGGGTAGGCGCACCAGTGGAGCTGGTGCTGCTCCGGGCCGACGCGCAGGAAATCGCGACCGGCGGCGGCGGCCTGGGCCATGACCTCGGCCATCGCCAGGTTCTCGTACCAGCAGGGCATCAAGTTCTGCGGCTTCATGCGGTGGGCCGAGAACCAGACCGCGTCGACGCCGGCGCCGCCGTTGCGCAGGTGGTCGGCGAGCTGGCCGCACTCGCTGGCGAAACGGGCGTAGTTGGGGTCGGCCAAGCCGGGGACCGCGGCCGGGAAGGCGGCCTCGTTGGTCACCAGCGCCAGCACGATCGTCGGGCCCTGGAGGTTGTTCAGAATGTCCTCCACCGCCTGGTAGCCGGCCTCGCCCGGGGTGACCCAGCGCCACAGCTCCTCTCCCAGGATGGACCGGTTGGTGACGAGGTACTGGTAGCCGCCGGGCGGATCGGCGTCGAGCAGCGCCTGGAGCTCGTCGTCGTAGCCGAGGTTCCCGCCGTGGCCGATGATCTCGACGTGGACGGTGGTCGGGGCGGGCGGCAGCGTCAGCCGCGGCGGCGCGGCCGGGTTCGTCCACGGCAGCGCGGTGCCGGCGACCAGGCTGCCGCAGTCGGGCGGCGACTGGACCGACACCTGCACGCCCGCGCCGCCGGTGACGTCGAAGTAGTGCTGCGCGATCTCGGCGGCGCTGAGCGGCCGGTCCCAGATGCGCAGCTCGTCGAGCGCGCCGTGGAGCCACTGGTCGGTCTGGAAGTAGGCGAACATGCCGCGTCCGAGCCACATCACCTGCGGATCGAGCACGGTGGCGAAGAAGGCGTCGCCGGCCATTCCGCCGAAGTTGGAGTGGCGGATCACCACCCCCCCCACCCCCGGGTCGGGCGTGGCTCATGCCTCGCGGAACGACGCGGCCCTCCCCCCTACCCCCCTCCCCCGCAGCCGGAACCTTCCGGCCCCCCCGC
>JACNJP010000403.1 GCA_014382465.1 Planctomycetota bacterium | reverse complement strand
TCGCGCAGGCATGTGGGCATGCAGGCATGCAGGCACGTTTCTTGCACGCGCGCACGCATGAACGCCAGTCCGGGCGGCATGCAGGCAGGCGGGCGGGCGGGCGGGGGGGCGGGCGGGCGGGGGGGGGGGGGGGCCGGGCGGGGGGGGGGCGGGGCGGCCCCTCCCGCCGCGACCGCCAGGAGCTTGGCCAGGAACCCGGCCACCTGGACCAGCAGCAGCCCCTGGTAGCTCCGCGCGTCGGCCTCGGCGGCCATCAGCCGACGCCGCCGGGCGTAGACCGCGAGCTCCAGGGCCAGCGAGCAGCACCAGCCGATCCCCAGGCCCAGCCGCCAAGCTTCGGGCCACAGCGGCCAGCTCAGCAGGCCGGCGGAGGTGAGGACCAGCAGGCGGGTCATTCCGGTTCGTCGTGGTCGGGGGCTTCGGTGTCGCCGGCATTCTTCCGGCGGCCGGCGAGCTGGCGGTTCATCCGCAGGATCCCGCCGATCAGGCCGCCGAAGATCCCGGCCAGGAGGAAGACGGGGAAGCCCTGCGGGCCGAGGATCAGGCCGTCGAGCAGGTGCCCGAGCCAGCCCAGGATGCCGACGATGGCGGTGAACTCCACCCCGATGGTGGAGTAGCGGGCGTAATCGGCGCGGAGATCCGGAGGGCGGTCGGCCACGGTGACGGGACGGCTCGAAGCGGGCAGGGGCGCTGGCAGTCGTGGAGAGGCGAAAGAACGCACCGGTTTTCCCACCCTTGGCGGAGCCCGGCTGGAATGGGCCGGACATTCTAGAACCGTTTGCCGGTGCTTCAACCGGACAATCCGAGAATTGCCGGGAGTCGGGCAGAGGACTACCCTCTTTCGCCCCGAGTCCCGCAGGAACGCCCCGAAACCGTGGAAACCACCCTGATCCTCTTCAAGCCCGACGCCCTCCACCGCGGCCTGGTCGGCCGCATCCTCGCCCGCTTCGAGGACAAGGGCCTCCAGCTCGCCGGCCTCCGCCTGCTCCGGATGAGCCCGGAGATGGCCGCCAAGCACTACGCCGAGCACCTCGGCAAGCCCTTCTACGGCGGCCTGGTCGGCTTCATGACCAGCTCCCCGATCGTCGCCATGGCCCTGCGCGGGCCTCAGGCGGTCGGCGTCGCCCGGCGCCTGATGGGCAAGACCTTCGGCATCGACGCCGAGCCGGGCACCCTGCGCGGGGACTTCGGCTGCTCCAAGTCCTTCAACCTGCTGCACGGCTCGGACTCGGCCGAGAGCGCGGAGCGGGAATTGGCCCTGTTCTTCCCCGACGGCCTGGAGGACTGGGAAGGGATCCAGGCGCCCTGGCTGTGGGATGCCGAGTAAGCTGGTTGCCGCGTCCGCGCCTCCCGCTATGCCCCCCGTCATGACCCGATTCCTCGGCCCCCTGCTGATCCTCTCCGCCCTCGTCGCGGCCTGCGGCGGCCTCACGCCCGAGGAGAAGGAGCAGGTCGCTGACTACCGCCGCCGGGCCTCGCAGTACTACGAGTCGGGCAAGCCGGAGGACCTCGGCCGCGCCGAGCAGCAGGCCATGCGCGGCCTGGCGATGGACCCGGACAACGCCGACCTCAACCACATCCTCGGGCGCACCCTGCTGAAGTGGCAGGACCCCCGGCACGTCGTCGCCTCCCAGAAGTACCTGGAGCGGGCCTACGAGCTCGACCCCCAGTACCGGACCGCCTACTCGCTCGGCGAGTGCCACCTGCGCCTCGGCGAGCTGCGGGTGAAGCGGGCGGTCACCCTCGACCTCAGCGCCGAGGAGCTCGACCCGCGGGAGTCCGAGGCCCGGGAGGAGCTGGCGGCCCGGGCCCTCAAGCTGCGGGCCGACGCCGAGGAGGATCTGGATGAGGCGGCGCGTTTCCTCCAGATCGCCCTCGAGTCCAACCCCGGCAACATCTTCAGCCTGCGCCTGCTGGCGAACACCTACGCCCACATGGGCCGGAGCGACGACTCCCTCGAGACCATCCACCGGCTGATCCAGGAGCTGGTGGAGTCCCGCCGCTGGAAGAACGAGCGCCTGGCCATGGAGGCCCTGCCCCTGACCGAGGAGCAGATGCTGCGCGACCGGCTGAAGGAGGACCTGGAGATGGAGATGGAGGCCCGCGGCCTGGCCGCCGCGATCCACAAGTCGCAGAAGCGCTTCCGCGATTCGGCCGACATGCTCACCGAGGTCCTCAAGCTGGATCCCGGGCGCGAGCGGGAGTACTTCAACCGCGGCATGTGCCTCTACTGGCTCGGCGACCTCGCCGCCGCCCACGCCGACATGCGCGAATTCCTGCGCCGCACCCCGCTGGATTTCGGCGCCGACGAGGTCGCCCGGGCGCTCGACATCGTCAGCGAGTTCGAGAGCCGGGGCGGCGGCAAGCGAGGCTGAGCCGGCCGGCTGCCCGAGGGCCGGTCAGCCGCCGGCCTTCTCGGCCCCGCGCGGATAGCGCGGCGCCTCGACCGAGGGGTCGGTGGGCTGCAGGTCCTTGGGCTTGGACCCTCCCAGGGCCATGGAGCTGGTGTGCAGCTCGCCCTGGCGGTAGTAGACCACCTCGATCTCCACCCCGGTGGGAGCGATCGCAAGGGCGTGCCGCAGGCAGTTCAGCTCGACCAGGGGAACGCCGCCGAAGCGCACCAGGACGTCGTCCGGCAGGAGGCCTGCCTGGCGGGCGGGCGAGCCAGGCAGGATCTCGTCCAGCCGCAGCAGGGTCGGGCCAGGGGCGCCCAGCTTGGCGGCCAGCTCGGGCAGGTAGCTCTCATGGACCGAGACACCCAGCCAGCGCCGCTTCGGCACCGGGTAGGACAGGTGCTCCTCGAAGGCCAGGAGGACGTCGTCGATCGGGATCGCGAAGGACAGGGACTCGCTCCGCAGCAGGTCGGCGCAGCCGTCCGGGCAGTCCTCGGAGTGTCCGCCGGATCCGATCTGGCGGTGGCCGACCTCGCGCAGCGAGGTCTTCATCAAGCCGATGACCTGACCCTGGCGGGTGGCGACCAAGCCCCCGCCGTCCCCTGGGGTCACGGGGTTGGTCAGCCGGAACAGGCCCGCGGCCCCGTCCCCCCCCCCGCTGAGGCCGGCGGCGGAGCCCGCCGCCCGGGCGCCCCCCGGGC
>JACNJP010000072.1 GCA_014382465.1 Planctomycetota bacterium | reverse complement strand
GGCTGGCGGTGCTGCGAGGCCACGCGCCCGGCCGAGGCCTCAGCCGCCGAGGCGGGCCTCCAGCGCCTCCTCCACATCGCCGAGCCCGGTGGCGACGACCTCGCCGGACGGGTCCACCAGGTAGGTGGCCGGCACGCTGCGCACGCCGAAGGCGTCGAAGGTTGGCCAGGCGCCCACCAGGACCGGGTAGCTGACCCCGAGCTCGGCGATGAAGGCCTGGGCGCGGTCGGCCGGCGCGCCGGTGAGCCCGAGGAATTGCACCCCGCGGTCGTGGTAGGCGCGCTCGAGCTGGACCAGCCCAGGCACCTCCCGGCGGCAGGGGCTTCAGCCAGGGGAGAAGAAGGCCAGGACCCGCCAGCCGGCGTCGGCGTCCGACGGGAGGGCGACCCCCTCGGCGGCGATCCAGCTCAGCCCTCGCAGCTCGGGGGCGGCCTTGCCGACCATCGGCGAGTTGCAACGGGACAGCAGCAGCCAGACGACCGCGCCCAGTAGGGCGACCTGGAGCAGGCGACGCATGACCTAGAGTCTAGGTACCGGAGGGCCGGCTGCCCGGGGGGAATTGGCCCGCAGGCCTCCGGCCGCCAAAATGCCCCCCGGTCCCGCGGCCGCGCCGTAAGGTTGCGTCGGGCCTCCCCGACACCTCCATGGTGAGCCTCCTCCCGCTGCTGTTCCTCCCGCTGCTGCCTCCCCAGGCCGAGGCGGACCTGCGCGCCCACTACGACGTCCAGGCCTATCACCTGGACCTGCGGGTGGAGCCGGAGAAGGAGCGGCTGTCGGGAACCGTGACGATGGAGGCCGAGGTCACCGCCGAAACGCTCGGCACCGTGGTCCTGGACCTGTTCGACACCTGGGAGGTCGAGGCGGTCCGCTTTGGCGGCGCGGCGCTCGAGTTCGAGCACGCCCAGGCCCAGATCCGCGCCAGCCTGCCGGCGCCGCTGGCGCTGGGCGAGATCTTCTCGCTGTCGGTCGACTACAGCGGCCAGCCGACCTCCTTCGACGGCTTCGCCGGCTTCCACTGGGCCCGCACGCCCTCCGGCGCGCCGTGGGTGAACACCTCCTGCCAGCTCCCGGGCGCGCACTCCTGGTGGCCGTGCAAGGCCAACTTCTTCCACCCGGAGGACAAGCCCGAGCGGGTCAGCATGGATCTGACGGTGCCGGACGGGCTCTACGGGGTGTCGAACGGGCGCCTGGTGTCCAGCGAGGAGGACGGCGCCGGCTGGACCACCTACCGCTGGGAGCACGGCTACCCGCTCGAGACCTACTCGGTGACGCTCAACGTCGCGCCCTACGTGGTGGTGGCGGACCAGATCTCCGGGCTGCCGGGGCTCGACGAGCCGCTGCCCTTCCTCTACTACGTGCTGCCCGAGAACGCCGCCAAGGCCGAGGTGCAGTTCCGCCAGGTTCCGGAGCTGGTGCGGATCTACAGCGAGGCCTTCGGCCCCTATCCCTTTCCGGAGTCGAAGCTGGGCCTCGTCGAGACCAACTTCTGGGGCATGGAGCACTCGACCGCGGTGGCCTACGGCTCGAGCTACCCTGCCTGGTGCGAGGAGAACGGCGAGCGCGACCCCTTCGCCTCGCGCAACCGCTGGTTCGACTACATCCTGGTCCACGAGCTGGCGCACGAGTGGTGGGGCAACGCGGTGTCGGCGAGCTCGTGGGGCCACTTCTGGATCCACGAGGGCTTCGGCACCTACGCCGAGGGTGTGTACCTCGAGCGCACCCGCGGCCGCGACACCGCCGACCGCTTCTTCGTCGAGCAGGGCCGCAGCGTCGACAAGCACGCCAGGCTCTATCGCGGCGACGCCGTCGACAGCCGCCAGGCCTACGCCGGCGTGATCTACAACAAGGGCGCGGCGGTGCTGCACACCCTGCGGCACTACGTCGACGACGACGAGGCCTGGTGGAGGTCGCTCCAGGACTTCAACCTGCGCTTCCGCTACGGCAACGCCAGCACCGAGGACTTCCAGGCGGTGCTCGAGGAGCACACCGGCCGCGACTGGAGCCGCTTCTTCCAGCAGTGGGTCTACGGCGAGGGATACCCGAGCCTGCGCGGCGTGGTCGGCGCCAAGGGCAGCCGCATCTTCGTCGCGCTGGAGAACCGGAGCAGCGGCGAGACCCGCTTCGACCTGCCGCTCGACCTGGAGTGGCACGAAGGCGGCCAGGTCCAGCGCCGGCGGCTGATGGTGCCGCCCGGGGAGTTCAAGAGCGCCTTCCCGACGGCGGAGGAGGCGGAAGGCCTGCGGGTGGTCGGGCTCCAGCGGCTGCTGGGCCGGCACAGGGTCCAAGTGCGCTAGGATGGCGCCGTCGGCGGGGCATCCCAGGCCTCGCCCGGGTTATCCGCGCGCTCCGATGTCGCTCCGCCGTTCTTCCGTCCTGGTCCGCTTCGCCCTCACCGCCCTGGCGCTCGCCCTGGCCGTGACGATCTTCCTGCCCGGAGACCCGGACCCCGCCGCTGGTCCTGCCGCGCCCGGCTCCAGGGCAGGAATGGAGGGGGCGGCGGCCGAATCCGGGCCCCTGGACGCTGCGGAGGTCCTGGACCAGGCCGCGCCCGGCGATGCCGCCGACCGCCGGACCCGGGTGGAGCTGGCTCCTGCCGAGGCCGCCCGGCCGCCGGACGAGGACGCGGTCTACCTGGTCGGCCGGGTGGTGGACGACCGTCGTCAGCCGGTCGCCGGCGCCGAGGTGACCGCCCACCGGGTCGGCCGGTCGCCGGTGTCCGCGACCGCCGACGGCGCCGGCGGCTTTCGACTCGGCCCCTTCCCCCGGCCCGAGGCCGACGGCGAGGAGTGGTGGCTGCTGGGGGCGTTGGACGAGGCCGCCGGCTGGGAGCGCGGCTGGATCGCCGGCCGGGCGCCCAGCTCGCGGTCCTACCGCCCGCCGCCTCCCCTGCGCGCCGAGGTCGAGGTCCCGCCGATCGTGCTCGGCCCCGCCGCCGCGGTGCGGGTGGCGGTCGAGAGCGGGGGCGGACCCGCGGCCGGCGCCACGGTCTCGGCGCGCGCCGAGGCCGCGGGCGTGCTGGTCCGCCCGCCCCCCCCCGGGGCCGCCGGCCGGGGGGTGGTCCCGGCCCTGCCGCTCCCGCCCGTCCCCCTCCGCGCACC
>JACNJP010000058.1 GCA_014382465.1 Planctomycetota bacterium | reverse complement strand
GCGGGGGACGCGGGGTTGGACGAGGCGGTCCTGAGCGACCGGGCGCGGGGCGAGGAGCGCGACCGCCGCGGGCTCCAGGCCGGCGGCCGGATTCACTGGGCGGTGGGGCTCCCGGGCGGCCGCGGCCTGGCCGTGGCCCAGTCCGGGCGGCGCGCGATCGAGATCATCGAGCACCCGGGCTTCCTGTCCCTCGGCGCCATCGGCACCGGCCGCCCGCCCGAGCGGATGGTCGCCTCGGCGCGCCTGAACCGCCTCTACGCCCTGATCCCGGAGTCCGACGAGCTCCTGGTCCTGGCGCCCTCGGAGATGCAGGTGGTCGCCCGCAGCAGCCTGGAGGACCAGCCGGTCGACCTCGACCTCGACCGCCGCGAGGAGCGGCTGGCGGTCGCCTGCGCCGGCAGCGGCCGGGTCCTGGTGCTGGACGCCGCTTCGCTCGAGATCCTGCAGTCGATCCAGGTTGGTCCGCGCCTGCGCGCCGTCATCTTCGACGACCGCAGCGAGCGCTTGTTCGTCGCCACCGACCTGCCGCCGTCGGTCCAGGCCATCGAGCTCGGCACCGGCCAGGTCACCTCGATCGGCCGCCTGCCTTCCGGGGCCGCCGACCTCGAGCTCGACCCGGACGGCCGCCTGATCTGGGCCGCCTGCCCCGACGCCAGCCGCCTGGTCGCCCTCGACCGCTTCTCCCTGCGTCTCCAGGCCTCGATCGAGGTCCCCGCCCGTCCGGACCGGCTGCTCGCCCCGGGGCGCGCCACGCGGTGACCGATGGAGCCGGATCGCCGCCTCCTCCTGCCGGCTCTCCTGCTGCTCGCCGCCGGCTGCGCCACCCAGGACCGGGTGCGCACCATCGGCGACTGGAACCGGACCCGGTCCGACGGCACCGTGACCGAGGAGAAGAGCGTCATCGGCGACTTCGCGGCCTCGCGGAGCCTGAATTCGGTCTGGGAGCTGCGCGGCACCGACCGCAGCCAATTGTCCGACCAGTCGGTCACCGCGCCCAACGGGGTCACCAGCTCGGGCACCCAGGAGACCCACCAGCCGCGGCTGACCCTCACCGGCCTGTCCGACCTGTGGGAGGCAGAATTCAGCGCCGACCGCGCCCAGAGCGACAGCCGCTCCGGCGCCTCCTCGACCGATTCGGTGCGCGACACGCTGTTCAGCCGGCTGGTCTACCGGCCCGACGGCCTGCCGACCCTGACCCTCCAGGCCGACCGGATCGAGACTTCGGCGGGCGGCGTGAGCGGCCTCACCGACCTCCGCCGGATCGCCCGGCTGGAGCACACGATCGACTCCTTCAGCGTCTTCGTCGAGCGCTATGACCGGCTCGAGACCGTCGAGTCCACCGGCGAGGAGCAGCACCAGGTCGAGGACCGCTTCGGGCTCAACGGCTCCTACCAGAGCGAGGAGGGCGCGCTGACCGCCAGCGGCTCGCTGAGCTGGAGCGAGCAGTCCCGGACCCAGCGCGGCACCCCCGGCGACTTCGGCCAGCTGCCGCTGGCGGACGGCCTCTACGCCCTCGACTCGACCCCCACCCTGGGCGGCCTGGACTCGGTCGGCGGCCTGATCGACAACAACCGGGCCGCCGGGGCCGGGATCCAGATCGGCGGCGTCGCGGCCGGCGGCGGCGTCGACCGGAACATCGGCCTCGACCAGGGGCTGGTGCCGCGCGGGGTCGACCGGATCCTCCTCTACACCGACGTCGCCTTCACCGCCTCCGAGGCCGCCCAGTTCAACTGGAGCCTCTACGTCTCCAACGACAACCTCTCCTGGTCGAGGACCCAGTTCAACGCCATCTCGGACTACGAGGTGGCCAGGCAGCGCTTCGTCATCCAGACCGGCGGCATCGCCTCGCGCTACATCAAGGTCGTCAACACCAGCTACTCGGCCACCGCGCCCGCGGTCGAGGTGAGCGAGATCCGCGCCCTCGGCCGCGACGGCGGGCTCGAGGACGGCACGGTGGCGCGCCGCACCCGCGCCGACGGTTCGCTGGTCCTCTCCCCGACCGACGACCTGCGCGTCTACCTCGAGGCCGGGCTGGGGGTCAACACGCAGGATCAGGACGGGATCACCACCAGCGACGAGACGGTCCGGCGGGTCTCGGTCGGGGCCAGCTACTCGCCGCTGGACTGGATGAGCGCCTCGGTCAGGGCCAGCGACGAGGACCGCGACGACGCGCTCAACGAGCGGCGCGTGCGCCGGAGCTACTCGGAGTTCCTCGGCTTCGTCCTCAATCCGCGCTGGAACCTCGACTTCTCCGCCAACCAGGTCGGCGAGGACCTCGACGGCGTCCAGCGCCTGAAGTCGGACTCAATCAGCGCCCGCTCGACGGCCAGCCTGATCCACGACATCGCCGCGACCCTGTCCGCCACGCAGTCGTCGAGCTACGACTTCGAGAGCGCCCGGGACACCAGCAGCAGGATCATCGGCGTCTCGACCCACGCCCCCATCCGCCAGGACATGGAGCTCCGCCTGAACCACGAGCGGACCTCGGTGGACACCGAGGAGGGCGGCGCGCGGACCGAGGTCGAGTCCGAGAGCAGCGGCGCCGGCCTGACCTGGTACCCGACGGATGCTTTCAGCTTCCGCGCCGAGCTCGACTGGGTCCCCAAGTCGGTCGGGCCGACCGGCATCAGCCAGGCCTATCTGGTGAACTGGCAGCCCCTGTCGGGCGGCGAGCTGGTGTTCCAATTCTCGCTGAACCGCCGCCAGGGCACCGCTCTCAGCGGCGCCAGCCAGTCATCCCTGGCCCAGGTCCGGTGGCGGCTCCGGCAGCGCGCCTACCTCGATCTGACGGCGATCTGGTCGGAGCAGGCCTCCTCCACCGGCGAGCCGAGCCGGGCCCAGTCGACCGCCCTGACCCTCAGCGTGGACTTCTAGCTCAAGCCGCGAGGCTGGCGGCCGCAAAGGGAGCGGTCGAAAAGCCCCGGCTTCCATGCTGATCCCCTCGCTCCTCACCACCCTCCTCGCCATCCAGTCGCCGCACGAGCCCCAGGACCCCTTCCGCCAGGGCTCCGCCGGCCTGCGCTGCCACGCGCAGCCGCTCCAGCAGGCCCTCCGAGGCCACGAGCCCGACCGGCTGCGGCAGTGTCGAGCCGGGCCCG
>JACNJP010000202.1 GCA_014382465.1 Planctomycetota bacterium | reverse complement strand
GGCGGCGCCGGGCAGCGCGCGCCCGGCCGGTGGGCTATCCGGCCCAGCCGGCGATCCCCCGCGGCGTGGACCCTGAGCTAACGCGCGGCGGCTTCCAGTGACTGCTGGGGCCGAAGGGCGCCGGCAAGAGCACCTTGCTGCGGGCGCTGGCGGGGATGGTGCCGCCCGCCGCCGGCGCGGTCGAGCTCGATGGCGCGCCCCTGAGCGGCCTGGGACCCGGCGAGCGGGCCAAGCGGATCGGCTTCCTGCCGCAGGAGATCCAGCCCGCCTACCCCTTCCTGGTCTGGGAGGCGGTGGCGCTGGGAGCCCGCGTCGCCGGCCACGGCGGCTGGTTCGAGACCCGGCTCGGTCCGGAGACCCGCGCGGCGGTGACACGGGCCCTGGAGCTGGTCGACGCCGCGTCCCTCGCCGACCGGCGGCTCGGCGACCTGTCCGGCGGCGAGCGCCGCCGGGTGCTGGTCGCCAGCGTGCTGGCGCAGGAGCCCGACTGGCTGCTGCTCGACGAGCCGGCGGCCATGCTCGACCTGCACCACCAGGCGGCCTTGTTCGGGCTGCTCCGGCGGCTCGCCAGGGAGGGCTACGGGGTCCTGTGCGTCACCCACGACTTCAACCTGGCCGGCTCCTTCGCCGACGAGCTGGTGCTCCTGTGCGACGGGCGGATCAGCGCCCGCGGCGCCCCCGAGGAGGTCCTCGACGAGCAGCACCTGCGGCCGGTCTTCGGCGACTACTTCGAGCTGGTGCGGCGGAAAGACGGCGCGCCGGCCGTGCTGCCACGGGCCGGCGCGCTCCCCGGGGGCGGGGAAGGCGAGCTCAGAAGCTGAACACCACCCCGAAGCTCACGAACGGCGCCGGGTCGCTCACGGCGTCGGCCGGGTTCGGGCCGTTGACGTCGTGGATGTCGTACTCCTGGCGCAGATTGAAGCCGAGGTTCAGGTAGGTCGAGAGGTTCTGCTGCACCTCCCAGACGGTGCCGGCGTAGACCGAGAAGCGGCTGTCCAAGACCGCGCCGCCGACCATCGGGTCGCTGGCGTCGTTGTCGAGCCGGAACTGCCGCAGCTGCCAACCGACGCCCAGGTAGCACTCCTGGGCCTCGCTCGTGAGGTAGCTGAGGCGGACGCCGGACAGGTCCGCGAAGCCCGAGGCGTTCTCGGCGATGTGGTCGGTGTGGAGCCGCCAGCGGTCGTCGATGCGCCAGTCGATCAGCGGCACGGGGTAGAAGAAGACGTCCTCCTCGAGGCGGGTCTGGACGCCGACGGCGAAGCCGAGGGTCAGGTCGTCGTCCACCTCGTGGGTGGCGCCGCCGACCAGGGCGAAGGTGAGGGAGTCGCCGAAATCGGCCTTGTAGTCCATCCCGGTCATGATCCGGGCCATGGCCAGGATGCCGGTCCCGCCGTCGAGCTGGCGGAGGTAGCTGCCATACAGCGAGCCGTGGCCGAAGTGCGGGAAGGAGGAGCCCGCCAGGTTGGGCGCCGGTCCGAAGGCGTCGAAGTCATAGGCCCCGAACTCGCTCCCGGCCCCCAGGGTGAGGCCGGCGTCTTCGCCGAGATCGAGGTCGTACTCCACGTCCACGCCGGCCCGGTAGACCGAGAGTTCGGCCGGAGTGTTGTCCGTGAATTCGGTCGAAGGGCTGAATCCGCCGTGGAAACGGAGGCGGAAGCCGGTCTGCTCACCCGACTGGGCGGAAGCGGCGGCGCCAGCGAACAGGAAAACCAGGGAGGTCAGGGGGAGCAGGGAAATGCGAAAGACAGGAGTCGTCATGGTCTCTCCGGGCTGGCGGGCAGTTTAAAGCTGCGGTTGGAAAGAGATAGGGCGGGGCCGGAGATCCACGGCTCCGGCCCTTCCCTGCGAGCGGCCAGCTCTCGTACGCCGGATCGGGCCAGGTCCAGGGGCGAAGGCTAAGATCCTGCCGGGATTGCCCGCCCGCGTCGATGGAATTCCGCCCTTCCGCCAGCCTCCTGCTCGGAGCGCTCGCCGCGCTGTCGCTTGCGGCGGTGGCCGCGGTGCCGTTCTTCGGGGCGGTCGAGGTGGACGTCGTCCGCGGCCTGAAGGAGGCCTTCACCGCGCCGCGCACCGAGTGGGGCAGCGACGCCCGGATCCTGGTCGACCTGCGCCTGCCGCGGGCGATGACCGCGTGGCTCGCCGGCGGCACCCTGGCGCTGGCCGGGGCAGTGCTCCAGACCCTGCTGCGGAATCCGCTGGCCACGCCATTCACCCTCGGCGTGTCGGCCGCCGGCTCCTTCGGCGCCTTCCTGGTGCTGGCCTTCCCAGCCCTGGCGATCGCCGGCTCGCCGCGGCCGATGGCGCTGATCTTCGCCTTGCTGGAGGTCGGCCTGGTGCT
The DNA here is from genome assembly GCA_014382465.1 of Planctomycetota bacterium. Classification (GTDB taxonomy): domain Bacteria; phylum Planctomycetota; class UBA1135; order UBA1135; family UBA1135; genus J029. The sequence continues at coordinate 762 of JACNJP010000202.1, read as the reverse complement.
GGCGGTGGCGCGGCGCTCGACCCGGGCCGACGGCCTGCTGCTGGCCGGCGTGACCCTGAACTTCCTGTTCGCCGCCGGCATGCTGCTGATCCGCTACCTGGCGGACCCCTACCGGCTGGCGAGCATGGACCGCTGGCTGATGGGTTCGATCGACGTGGTCGGCTTCGACACCCCGGCGTCGATGCTCCCCTGGCTGGCCGTCGGCCTGTTGCCGGTGGCGCTGCGGCTGCGGGCCCTGGACTACCTCGCCTTCGACGCCGAGCTGGCCGAAGCCCGCGGCGTCAACCCCCGCGCTGCCCGCCGCGACCTCCTGCTGGGCACCGGGCTGCTGACCGCGGCGGTGGTCGCCCACACCGGCCCGATCGGCTTCGTCGGCCTGATGATCCCCCACGCCGTGCGCCCCTTCACCGGCATGCGCCACGCCGTCCTGCTCCCGGCCGCCTGGCTCGCCGGCGGCGGCTTCCTGGCCCTGGCCGACGCCGCCGCCCGCTCCCTCGAGCTCCTCGGCCGCCACAGCGAGCTCCCCGTCGGCGTCCTCACCGCCCTGCTCGGCGCCCCGGTCTTCCTGTGGCTCCTGAGGCGGCCGCGGTAGGAAGGTGTCCGGCCCCCACGAATTGTTTCCGCCCCTCCGGCGCCCCCCGAAGCCGCGCGCCTCCCGCGCGCCGCTTCTCGGGGCCCCGGAGGGGCCGAAACCAATCCTGCCCCCCCGACACCCTCCCACCCCTTGCCCCGCCCTCCCGCGGCGCCGCCGCCGGCCGCCCC
>JACNJP010000059.1 GCA_014382465.1 Planctomycetota bacterium | reverse complement strand
CGGCTGGAGTCGCTGCCGTTCTCGTCGGCCACCCACAGGGTGGTGCGGCCCATGGCGCTGTTGCCGCCGTAGAGGACCTGGGCGATGAAACCGAAGGCGGTGACCAGGGCGATCGGCAGCAGGAAGCCGAGCAGCATGCCGGTGCGGTCGCGGAAGTAGCTCCGCAGGTCCTTGCGGGCGATGGTCCAGGAGTCGCGCAGCAGCTTCATGCCTGGTCCCTCAGGCTGCGGCCGGTGAGGTGGAGGAACACCTGCTCCAGGTTGGAGCCGGCGACCCCGGCGCGCTCGGCGAGCTCGGCCGCGGTGCCGAGGTCGGCCAGCTTGCCCTCGTTGAGGATCGCGACCCGGTCGCAGAGCCGCTCGGCCTCTTCCATGTAGTGGGTGGTGTAGAGCAGCGTCCGTCCTTGCTCGCGCAGCCGCCGCAGCGCCTCGAAGATGTGGTTGCGCGACTGCGGGTCGACGCCGGCGCTGGGCTCGTCGAGGATCAGCAGCTGCGGCTCGTGGAGGTCGCCGGCGGCGATGTTGAGGCGCCGCTTCATGCCTCCGGAGTAGCTGCCGACGCGGTCCTTGGCGCGGTCGGCGAGGCCGGTGAGCTCCAGGCCGCGCTCGACCGCCGCCGCCAGACCGGCGCCGGAGAGGCCGCCCAGCCGGCCGAAGAACTGCAGGTTCTCCATGCCGCTCAGGTCGTCGTAGAGCGCCAGCTCCTGAGGGACCAGGCCGACCTTGGCCCGGTCGGCGACGACCGTCGCCGGCCGGAAATCGGCGCCGGCGAAGCGCACGGCTCCTTGCCAGCCGTCGAGCAGGCCGCAGATGCAGGAGATCGTGGTGGTCTTGCCGGCGCCGTTAGGGCCGAGGAAACCGAAGATCTCGGCTCGCTCGACGGCGAAGCTGGCGCCGTCGACCGCCGCCCGCTCGCCGTAGCGGAAGCGCAGATCGGCGACCTCGAGGAGGGGCGGCGGAGCCATGGCAGGTGCTATTGGAACCGCGTCGGGCCCATTCAACCAATTCTCGGAGGGCGTCGCTATGCGAGCGAGCCTGACACCTTCTCCTACAATGAGGCGGCGTGACCGACGAGATGGCTGAACACCGCCGCCTCGAAGGCCGCCTGGGGTACCGCTTCCGCGACCGGGAGCTGCTGGCGCGGGCCTTGACCCACGCCTCTGCCCGGGACGGCCACAACGAACGGCTCGAATTCCTAGGCGACGCGGTCCTGAACCTCGTCGTCGCGGAGGCGCTTTTTCGCACGCTGCCGGACAAGCGCGAGGGCCGGCTGACCGAGCTGAAGGCCCTGCTGGTCTCGCGCGACACCCTCGAGCGGGTGGCGATGCGGCTCGGCCTGGCGGATTTCGTGCGCACGGGAGGGAGCCTGGCCGAGCGCGGCAGCGTCCCGCGCTCGGTGCTCGGCAACGCCCTCGAGGCCCTGCTCGGCGCGCTCTACCTCGACGCCGGGAACGCCGCCGGGCTCGAGATCGCCGGCCGCGCTGCCCTGGCCTGGCTGCAGCCCGAGATGGCCCGCCTCGAGACCGAGCACGCCCGCGCCCGCGCCAAGTCCAAGCTGCAGGCTTGGGCCCAGCGGGCCCACGGCTGCCTCCCCGAGTACCACCTGCTCGAGACCTTCGTGCACCCCGAGGCGCACGCCTTCCAGGTCGCCGCGGTGGCCGCCGGCCGCCGCTTCCCCGCCGCCTGGGCCAGCACCAAGAAGGAGGCCGAGCGCCTGGCCGCCTGGGAGGCCTTGCTCGTGGTCCAGGGAGGCCGCCCGCGATGACCGCCGGCCGCCGACGCGGGCCGGAGCCGCTGCGCGGCGAGTCCGGGCTGCTGGCCCAGGCGCCCACCTGGCGCGAACTCGTCGCCTCGTGGAAGGACGGCCGGGCGCCGCTGCAGTGGGGCGGCTTCTGGGGCTCCGCCAAGGCCCTCGCCACCGCCACCCTGGCCCGGGAGCTGCAGGCGCCGGTGCTGGTGGTGGTGGCCGACCACGCCGCCATGGAGCTGGCGCTCGACGACCTGGTCAGCTTCGGCGCCGGCGCGGTCCCGTTCCCGGCGCGCGAGGCCCGCCTCGGCGCCGAGGCCGAGGTCCTGCGGGAGCGCTTCCACGCCCTTGAGCTGGTGCGCCGGGAGGGCTTCGCCGGGGTCCTGGTGGCGCCGCTGGCGGCGATGCTGCAGCCGGTCCCGGCCGCCGGAGACGCCGAGGCCGTGCTCGAGCTCGAGGAGGGCATGCGGCTCGACCCCGACACCCTGCTCAAGCGCCTGGTCCGGGCCGGCTTCGAGCGCGTGCCGGCGATCGGCAATCCGGGCGAGCTGGCCTTGCGGGGCGACATCGTCGACCTCTACGCCCCGGCGATGGGCGAGCCGCTGCGGCTGGAATTCTTCGGCGACGAGCTCGAGAGCGTGCGCGTCTTCGACCTCGCCACCCAGTGCACCCGCCACGTCCTCCACCAGGTCAAGGTGCCCCTGAGCCAGGACCTGTCCGAGACCGCCGGCGAGGACGAGCTGCTCCCCCACGACCGTCTGCCCGCCCACCTCCGCCTGGTCCACTGGGAGCCCGCCCTGATCCAGGAGGCCGCCCAGCGCCTGGCCCTCCGGGGAGCGGAATTCAGAAGGTGTCAGGCTCGCTATGACAGTTTTGCCCGCAAGGGCCGCACCAAGGGCGGCGCCGTGCTCGAGCTCGCCACCCTGCCCGGCCGCGACGGCACCCTCGACGTGCTCTCGGTCGAGGAGTACTGCCAGGGGGTGGCCGAGGGCGCCTCCCTGCTGGCCGAGCGCGCCGGCGACGGCGAGCGGGTCACGGTCTGCTGCGCCACCGACGCCGAGGCAGACCGCCTGCGCCACCTCCTGGAGGACCGCGGCCGCGACCCCGCGGCCCTGAACCTGCGGCTCGGCGGCCTGGAGAAGGGCTTCCGCGTGCCCGAAGCCCGCCTCACGGTGCTGCACCACCGCGAGCTGGTGCCCGGCCACAGCTCCCACCGGCCCCGGCCCCGCCACAAGCGCCACGAGACCCCCGCGGTCGACAGCCTGCCGCCGCTCAAGCCCGGCCACCTTGTGGTCCACGCGCTCCACGGCCTCGGCCCGGTCCGCGGCACCGACCCCGGCCCGCCGGCGCCCACCGG
>JACNJP010000170.1 GCA_014382465.1 Planctomycetota bacterium | reverse complement strand
CCTCGCGCAGGCGGTCGCCGAAGCCGGAGTAGAGGGCGCTGAGGGCCTCCCAGGCGCCCTCTGCCTCGCCATTCTCGTAGCGCGACAGGCCGAGCCGGAACAGCTCGTCGGGGGTCGGGCGGTAGTCGTCCGTCGAGACCGCGCCGCGTTCGAGCACCCTGAGCTCCTTCGGCTTGGACAGCGCCAGCAGCTCGGGTTCGTAGGCGCTGCGCAGGGCCACCGGCAGCACCCGGTAGTCGCCGGGGAGGGCGCCGACCAATTCGAATTGCAGGTGGCCGGAGCCGGCGTGGGGGCCGACCTGGACCACCAGGACGCCGTCCCGCTGCTCCCAGCTCTGGAAGCCGCCGCTGACGCTGCCGTCGAGCACCCGCGCGCCGGCCGGCAGGGGCACCTCGAGCACCAGGAAGTCGCGCTCCTCGACCGGCTCGCCGCTGGTGTAGCTGCGGTAGAACTCCACCGCCACCCGCGCCAGGCCGCCGAGCGGCAATTCCGTGAGCTGGTTGGTCCAGCGGTCCCCGCTGTCCAACAGCACCGCGAAGCCGGTCGGCAGCTCGTGGCCTCGGTAGCGCGGCGTCGCCGCCAGGAAGTCGTGGCGGGTGACCCGGAAGCGGTTCTCCTTGCGTTCGCCGAGCTCGTCGGTGAAGCCGCGCAGGACCGCTGCGTAGTGCGGCCGGCCGCGTCCGCGGACCGACAGCTCGACCTTGACCCGCGTGGCGCCCGCCGCCAGCGCGTGGTCGAGCCGGACGCCGCTGGTCTCGGCCCCGAGCTCGAAGAGCTGCGGCTCGCTGTCGCCGATCTTCACCGACAATTCGAGCCGCTCCGCCGACGGGACCACCGAGGCCTCGCGCTCGGCCAGGGCGGCCACCGCCCAACCGCGCGCCCGCGCCGGCGACCACGGCCGGTGGGAGAGCAGGAATTCGGCGGCCAGGTTCGCCGCATCGCCGTCCGGCAGCGAGGCCTGCAGCGCCATCAGCGCCAGCGCGGTCATCTCCAGCGGCGAGCGGTTCCACGCCAGGTTGCCGTCCACCGGGCAGCGGCCGTGGCCGGCCCCGAGCTTGGCGGCCAGGAGCCCGGCGGTCTCGGCGGCCATCGGCTTGCGGTCCATGGCCACCAGAGCGAGGGCGGTGTGCGCCAGCGCCGCCGGCGACATGCCGCCGCGCTCGCGGTGGAGCGCGTTGGCGGCGGCGAAGTCGTGGCGGCCGTGGGCGGCCTTGGCGTGGACCAGCATCGCCTTCAGCTCGAGGGCCTGCTGGCGGACCGCGCGGAAGGCGCCGTCGAGGTAAGCCAGGCCGTCGTCGAGGCTCTTGGCCGGGACCACCACTCCGGCGCGCCGGGCGCGGGCCAGGGCGAGCATGGCGTCGCAGGATGTCTCCGGCGAGGAGCCGGAGGAGCCCTCGGCCCAGGACCAGCCGCCGTCCGCCCGCTGGGCGGCGATCAGGGCGGCCGCCAGGCTCTCGGCGCGGGCGCGGAGCTGGGCGTACTCGGCGACGCCGCCGCGTCCGCCGCGCTCCAATTGCTCGAGGACCGCCGCCACGCCGAGGAGCTGGCTGGCGAAGTCCGCCAGGGTCGAGGGGCGGCCGCCGGTCCAGCCGGACCTCCGCATCGGCCCGGCACCGCCGAGCGCCTCGTCGATCAGCAGCCGGCCGATGCCGTGGCCGACGAACAGCTCCAGGCGGCCGAGGCGCGCGGCGGTGGCCGGCAGCTCCAGCTCGATCAGCTGGCGGTCGCTGAGCATGCCGGAGGCCGCGTCCGCCACCTCGATGCCCCAGGGCCGCACCTTCAGCGAGCGGGCGACGCCGTCGCGCAGCTCGCTGCCGGCGTCGTAGACGGCGGTGCCCTCCAGCGCCACCCGGAGCTCGCCGGAGGCGGGGAGCGGCCCGGTGGCCGGGAAGACCACCTCGGCGACCGAAGACGCCGCGAGCTCGACCTGCGCCGGCATCACGACCATGGCGTCCCCCTCGCCGATCCGCAGCTTCAGGCTGGCGCTGCCTTCGAGCCCGGTAAGGTTGTGCACCCGGGCGAGGAAGCGCGGGCGGTCGCCTTCGACCAGCGCCGCCGGCGTCCGCAGCTCGACGAAGAAGTCGGCGCGCGAGATGACCTCGACCCGCTGCTCGCCGAGCAGCGTGCCGTCACCCACGCCGCGGGCGGTCAGCCGCCAGCGCGTGCTGATGGCCGGCACCTCGAAGCGCACGCGGGCGCGGCCGTCGGCGTCAGTGACCACCGCCGGCGCCCAGAAGGCGGTCTCGGCGGGGGAGCCCAGCGGCTCTCCGGCGGACAGGCGCTTGTTGCCGCCGCGGCCGCCGAAGCGGCCGCCGGCGCCGCCGCCCATGCCGATCGCCGAGTCCGAGAACGGCTCGTCGGCGACGTAGCCGAGCTGCCGCAGCTGGCCCGCCAAGCCTGGCGTCGGGGGCGTCCCGGGGGCGCTGGGCCGGCCTCCCCCGCCTTCGGGAAGGGGGATGTCCCCCGGGCCGCGGTAGGTCTTGCCGCGCCGCGCCGCCTTGCTCAGCTCCTCGAGCCCGGCCGCGAGCTCGGTCTCCATCAGGTACTGCTCCACCAGGCGCTCAGCCTCCTCGATCACCGCCGAGGCGATCTCGCGGGTGACCCCTGCGTAGCGGAAGGTGCAGCTCGTCTCGGTCCGCAGCGCGGCCTCGCGCCAGGTGCCCTGCTCGAAGAAGGGCCGCAGCGCCGGCGTCGGGTCGGCGAACAGGTCGTAGAGGGTGTCGTCCACCACCCCCAGCGACACCTCGGCCGAGACCGGCCGCCCGAGCTGGTCGGTGACGTGAATGCCGACGTAGGCCAGCTCGCCGGGGGCGTAGACCTCGCGCTCCGGTTCGATCGCCACCCGCAGCTCGCGGCTGACCCGGAACTCGGCCCGCGCCTGGAAGAACTCGTCGCCGCGCATCATCGCCGCCGACACCGAGAAGTTCGGGAAGTGGTCGTGGCCGATCTCCAGCGCCAGCGTGTTGGTGCCCGCGCCGAGCCGCACGATCCGGTAGCCGAGGATCTCCTCGCCCTCGAAGGTCAGCAGCGCCAATCCGGCGCCGGCGCGGTTGTGCAGGGCCGCCCGCAGCGTCTCGCCGACCTCGAGCTCGGCGTCGTCGACCAGCAGCCGCAGCTTGACGTCGTCGTCCTTGCCGGAGACGAACACCGCCTGCTCGGCGACGATGGTGTTGCCGAAGCGGTCCTCGCCGAAGGCCCGCAGCAGGTAGCTGCCGCCGTCGGCCACGGCCAGGTTGAGCGAGCCGGCGCCGTCCTCCTCGGCGGTCTTCAGCGCGTGGCTCTGGACCCGCGTCTCGCTCCAGCGGCCGCGCTCCGACTTCCGCAGCAGGACCTCCAGCCGCAGGTCGCGGCCGACCGGCTCGCCGGACGCGGCGGTGGTGGTCACCGTCACCGGGAAGGACTCGCCGGCCAGGACGACGTCGCGCCGCAGCGACACCGCGGCGCTGAAGCCGCGGGTGGCCAGCCAGACCTGCGCCTGGGCGGCCGCGCCCTCCTCGGGCAGGACCGCGTGGAAGGAGAGCCCGCGCTCCTCGGCCATGTCGCGGGTCGGGAAGCGCAGCTCGGCGCGGCCGTCGTCGTCGGTCCGGAGGCTCTCGCGGCGGCCGTCGGGCAGCGACACCTCGAGCAGGGCGCCGGCCACCGGCTCGCCGTAGGCCCAGGCGGCCTCGAAGGCAATCACGGCGTCCTCGCCGCGGTAGATCACCGGCGACTCGGGCCGGGCGCTGAGCTGGACCTTGGGGAGCTGGTACTCGGCCACGGTGAAGCGGCCCTGCACCAGCAGGTCCTCGGCGGCCTGGCACTCGAGGCGGTAGTCGCCGACTGCCGCGTGCTCCGGCAGCTCGAAGGCGCCGTGGACGGTGCCGAAGGAGCTCAGCGAAGCCTCGCCGAGCCGCAGCACCCGGCCCTGGGCGTCGATCACGCGCCAGCTCACCGGGCTCCCTTCGCGCACCGCATAGGAGCCGGCCTCGACGTGCCGCAGCACCGCCCGCCAGCTCACCTCGGTGCCGGGGCGGTAGGCCGGCCGGTCGGTGTAGACCAGTCCGCGGGCGCTCAGGCCGCGCGCCAGGTCCAGGCCGCCGAGGCTGAGGCCGTTGGAGGCGCAGTGTCCGTCGCGGGCGGCGAACATCCGCAGCCAGTCGACGTCGCGCAGCCGCTCCAGCCGCAGCCGGGCGACGCCGTCGGCGCCGGTGGTCAGCTCGTGGAACTCCGGCGCGCCGTCGGCGCCGGGCAGGGCCAGCAGCACGCTGACGCCCGCCGCGGGCTCCTGGAGCCGCATGTCCTGGGCGTAGGCGAAGACCTCCCGGCGCGAGCTCTTGAGGATCACGTCGACGTCGCTGCGCACCACCAGGGTGGTGGCGCGGAGCTTCCCGGCCGACACCGCCACCGCCCAGACGCCGGGGCCCTCGACCGGGAGCACGACCTGGTTCTCGAGCGGCAGGTAGTCGGCGGCGCCCTCCACCGGAAGCTGGAATTCCATCTCCGGCGCGATCAGGTCGAGGTCCAGGTCCTCGACGCGCGTGTGGGTCAGGTGCTTGCGGAAGTAGGCCTCGAGATCGAGCGGATAGACCTGCACCAGCACGCTGTCGACGTTGCGCGTGTCGAGGGTCAGCGCGGCGGCCTCGTCGCTGCGCCACGAGCGCGGCGTGCGGACCGCCAGGTGCGGCCGCGTCATCACCACCAGCTTCATGCGCGCCTCGCCGGCCATCGGCCCGAAGTCGCACTTGCGGTAGGACTGGATCGCCTGCTCGAGGTCGAGCAGCTCGGTCTCGAACAGCTCGCCGGTGCGGTAGATCGCCATCGACGCCTCGGCGGAGGTGGGGTACTTCTCCAGCAGCTTGCGCCACTCGGCGATGGCCGCGTGGAAGGAGGCCTGGCGCTGGGGGCTGTCCTTCGCCAGCTCGGCCGCCTCCTCGGCGTGGAGCTCTCCTAGCGAGTACATGGTCTGGAGGGCGCGGTGGTCGAGCGGGTGGCCGGCGAGGAAGCGGTTCCAGGCGTCGCGGGCCGGCTGCCACTCGCCGCGCTCGCGCAGCGACGTGCCGATCTGGTACTCGGCGTCGACCATGCCCTGCTGGGCCGCCGCCCAGTCGGGCCCGTTGGGGTAGCGACCGGTGTAGTCGAGGTAGACGGCGATCGCCTGCTCGAAGCGCCCTTGGCGGTGGAGCACCTGGCCCTTGGAGTAGAGGCCGCTCTGGCGCAGGCGGGCCTCGCGCTCGCGATCCTCGACGACCTCGGTGGCGCGCGGGTCGCGGGCGAGGAAGGCGTCGAAGGCGCTGACCGCTTCTTCGTCCCAGCCGCGGCGGAAGGCCCGGCCGGCCTTCTCGAAGGCGGCGTCGGGGGTCCGCGGGTGGTCCGGGTGGACCGTCAGGAAGGCGTCCAAGGCGCTGATCGCGCGCCGCGACTCGAGGTCGTCCTCGACGAAGGTGTGGGCGCGGGCGAAGTCGGCGTCGCCGGCCAGTTCGCGCCAGGCGGTTCGCTGGGCGGCGTCGGCGCCGGCGAAGAGCGGGGCGTGGGCGCCGGCGCCCGCGAAGGCCTGGCTCAAGGCGGCCGAGAGATCCTCGAAAACCCGCCGCGCCTCGGCCTTGTTGCCGCTGAGCATGAGGGCGTTCCCCCGGCGGAAGCGGGCTTCGAAGACCCGCTTCCCGCCCGGCTCGAACTCCTCGAGGTAGAGGGCGTAGGCCTGCGCGGTGCGGTTCCAGTCGCCGCCCTGCTCGACGCACCAGGCGTACCGGTAGCGGGCCTCCTCGCGGTCGGCGGCGGGCGCTTCGAGCTCGAGGACCTTGGTGTAGATGGCCGCGGCGCGCGGGTAGTCGAGCGTCCGGTCGCCGGGCTGGGCGTCGGCCGCCGCGGTCGAGAGCTCGTCGGCGATGTCCAGGTAGATCCGAGCCAGTTCGCCCTGCCGCCCTTCCGACCGCAGGTCGCGCGCCGCCTGCTCCCAGATCCGTTCGGCATCGGCCCATTCGCCGAGCCGGCCGTGCAGGTCGGCGCGGTGGAAGCGGGCCTTGGTGGCCCAGGGAGAAGCGGGGTGCTCGGCTTCCACCCGCCGGTAGCCGTCCAGCGCCGGGCGGAGGGCGCCGGAGCGCTCCTGCACCAGGGCGTCGAGGTAGAGCCACAGGTCGGCGAGCTCGGGTTCGCTGGCGAGGAAGTCCTTGAGGATCCGGCGGGCGTCCTCGTGCCGGCCGTGCAGCATGGCCACGCGCAGGGTCTCCGGAACCACCGGAAGCTCTTTCAGGACCGAGTCTTGCGCTTGGGGCTCAGGCTCCTGGGCGAGGCTGGCGGCGGCCGGAGCGAGCGACAAAAGGGCCAAGGTCAGGAACGGAACGAGGGTCGGCAGTCTGCGCATGGTCGGATCCGGGAGCCGCGGGTGCGGCGTCATCCCAACGCACCACCCTACGAGGAGTTCGATCGGACAACGACGCCATCCAGGCGGCGCTTGGCGGACATCGAACCCGCGGTTGGATCCCTGCGGGGATCGGTCCTAGGGATTCCCTCCCCGAGCCGGGCCGGTCAGAATCGGTCCTGGAGCCTGCCATGAGTGAACCCGCGACCGTCCTGCCCTTCCTGATCCGACCCCTGCTCGGGGTCAGCCTGCTCATGGCCGCCTCGTGCGGCGGGGAGGAGCCCGCCGCCGAGGGAAGCGTCGTGGCCGAGGCGGCGGCGCCGACCGTGGAGGTGGACCTCGACGCGCTGGAGGGCTTCCCGCCGTTGGCGACCACTTTCCCGGGACCGGACGGTCCGGCTTCCGCGGAGCTGGTGGAGCTCGGGAGGGCGCTGTTCCAGTCCACCGGCCTGTCCGCCGACGGCAGCGTCTCCTGTGCCAGCTGCCACGACCCGGATGAGGGGGGAGACGACGGCCGGGCGCTGTCGGTCGGCCCCGGCGGCGCGACTTCCCGACGCAATGCCCCGAGCTTGTGGAACGTCGCCAGCTACGCCACCTTCGGCTGGGACGGCCGGGCCGCGACGCTCGAGGGATTCACCGCGCTCCACCTGCTCGACGACTGGGCGACCGGTTTCGCCGACGAGGAGGCCCTGGTCGGCGCCGCCGGCGGGGAGCGCAGCCTGGCCGAGATCGCCGCCGCCCTGGGGGCCTACCAGCGCACTCTGGTGCGCCGGAGCCGCTGGGACCGTTTCCTCGGCGGTGAACCATCCGCCCTCGGCGACCCCGAGCGGCGCGGCTTCAACAGCTTCCTCGAGGCCGGTTGCGCCATGTGCCACACCGGTCCTTCCTTCGGCGGCGACGATTTCCAACAGCTCGGAATGGCCGAGGAATGGCCCGACCTGGAAGACTCCGGGAGGATGTTGGTGACCGGCGACAGCTCCGACGAGGGCATGTTCCGCACCGCACCGCTGCGCGGCCTCTACGAGACCGCCCCCTACGGTCACGCCGGCCAGTACCCCGACCTCGGCGAGATGGTCCGCCTCATGGCCCAGCACCAACTCGGCGTCGAACTCAGCCCCCAAGAAACCGCAGACATCGTCACCTGGCTGAACAGCCTTTAGGGGTCGTACATCGATTGTTATTGGAGGTACGACCCCGGTTTCTCGTTGGGGTCGTGGCGGACGCGGCTTAGGGATGACCTGGACCGCCCGTGGTGATCCCCGCATGAAGAAGCCCGCCCTCCTCCTCTCGCTGCTTTTCCCGGCGACCGCTCTCCTGCCCGCCTGCGGCGGGGACAACGGCGGCGTCGACCGCGCCCGGCTGAGCCTCTTCGGCTCGCTGCCGGCGCACATGACCCATCCCGACACGGGGATGCCGAGCGACGACCTCGTCGAACTGGGCGAGACGCTCTACCACGACAAGCGCTTGTCCGCCGACGACACCGTTTCCTGCAACTCTTGCCACGACCTGGAGACCGGCGGGGTCGATGGCGAGCGCTTCTCGGAGGGCGTCGACGGCCAGCTGGGCGGCCGCAATTCGCCGACCGTGTTCCACGCCGCCGGTCACTTCGCCCAGTTCTGGGACGGCCGCGCCGCCGACGTCGAGGAGCAGGCCAAGGGGCCGATCCTGAACCCGGTTGAGATGGCGATGCCGAGCGCCGAGGCTGTCGTGGCCAAGCTGAAGGGGATCCCGGAGTACGTCGAGGGCTTCGCCGCCGCCTTCCCCGGCGAGAGCGATCCGCTGACCTACGACAACCTCGGGCGGGCGATCGGCGCCTTCGAGCGCGGCCTGCTCAAGCCCGGCCGCTGGGACGACTTCCTGGCCGGCGACGACGACGCCCTGACCGACGCTGAGCTCGCGGGTCTCAACACCTTCCTGGATTCAGGCTGCACCGCCTGCCACGTCGGCCCCTACTTCGGCGGCGGCATGTTCCAGAAGCTCGGGTTGGTGAAGGCCTGGACCGACCTGGCCGACGAAGGCCGCAAGGAGGCCACCGGCAAGGAGAGCGACCTCCACTACTTCAAGGTGCCGAGCCTGCGCCTGATCACCCAGACGGCCCCCTACCTGCACGACGGCTCGATCGCCGACCTCAGCGAGATAGTCCGCCGCATGGCCCTCCACCAGACCGGCGCCGAACTCGACCCCTCCCAGGTCCAGAGCCTCGTCGCATTCCTCGCGACGCTCTAGGGGTCGTACGTCGATTGATATTCGGGGTACGACCCCGAATATCAATCGACGTACGACCCCGGCTGCAGCGCCGCGTCCACCAGGGCCTGCTGTTCGGCTTGGTGGCGGCGGTAGGAGCCGGTGGCGGGGCTGGCGGCGGCGGGGCGGCCGAGGTAGCGGATGGGGCGGTCGAGGTCGAGCAGGCGGGCGCGGACGTGGGTCCAGGCTCCCATGTTCTTGGGCTCCTCCTGGAGCCAGACCAGCTCGGCGTCCGGGTGGCGGTCGAGCTCGGCCAGCAGCGCCTGGCGCGGGAAGGGGTAGAGCTGCTCGAGCCGCAGGAGCGCGACGTCCGCCTGCCGCGACTCCGCCCGGGCGGCCTCGAGGTCGTGGAAGACCTTGCCGGTGCACAGGACGACGCGCCTCACCCCCGCCGCGCCGACGCTCGCGTCGCCGATGACCTCCCGGAAGCCGCCTCGGGCCAGCTCCCCCACCGGGCTCGCGGCGCGCGGATCCCGCAGCAGGCTCTTGGGGGTGAACAGCACCAGCGGCCGCCGCGCCGGGTCCCCGCCCTGGCGCCGCAGCAGGTGGAAGTACTGCGCCGCGGTCGAGCAATTGGCGACCACGAAGTTGCCCTCGGCGCACAGTTGCAGGAAGCGCTCCGGCCGGGCGCTGGAGTGCTCCGGCCCTTGGCCGTCGTAGCCGTGCGGCAGCAGCAGGGTCGGCCCGACCCGCTGCCCCCACTTCGACTCGCCGGCCGCCAGGAATTGGTCGATCGGGATCTGCGCGCCGTTGACGAAGTCGCCGAACTGCGCCTCCCACAGCACCATGGCCTCGGGCCGCGCGGCCGCGTAGCCGTACTCGAAGCCCAGCCCGGCCTCCTCCGACAGCAGCGAGTCCCAGGCCTCGAAGCGGGCGCCGTCCACCAAATGCGCCAGCGGCACGTGATCGGCGCCGGTCACCTGGTCGCGGATCACCGCGTGGCGGTGGCTGAAGGTGCCGCGGCCGCTGTCCTGCCCGGCCAGCCGGATCGACACGCCGTCCTCGAGCAGCGAGGCGAAGGCCAGCGTCTCGGCGCAGCCCCAGTCCAGGTCGCGGCCGCCCCGCACCATGTCCTCGCGCCGCCGCAGTTGGCGCAGCAGGTTGGGGTGGACGACGTGGCCGTCCGGCATGCCGTTGCTGCGGTCGATGAGGTCGATCAGCCGCTCCTCGGCCACCGCCGTCTCCGGCGACTCCCCGTCCCACCAGTCGGCCGGGTCCTCCATCCGCAGCGCGAAGGCCGGCTCCGCCGGCGCCGCCGCCTCGCCGCCGCGCGACTTCTCCAGCGCCGCGCGCAGCTCGTCGTCGTACTGCTCCGAGACCGCCTCGCACTCCTCGCGCGTCATCGCGCCGCGCCGCACCAGCAGGTCGATGTAGTTCTCGCGCACCGTCGGGTGGGTCGCGATCTTCTGGTAGAGCAGCGGCTGGGTGTAGGCCGGCTCGTCGCCCTCGTTGTGGCCGCGCCGGCGGTAGCACACCATGTCGATGACCACGTCCGCCCCGAACTCGGCGTGGTAGTCCACCGCCACGTGCGAGGCCTTCAGCACCGACTCCGGATAGTCGCCGTTCGCGTGCAGCACCGGCGCCTGGATCATCTTGGCGATGTCGGTGCAGTAGTAGGTGGAGTGCAGGTCCTTGGGGCTGGCGGTGAAGCCGATCTGGTTGTTCACCACGACGTGGATCGTGCCGCCGGTGCGGTAGGCCCGCAGCCCGCTCATCTGCAAGGTCTCGGCCACGACGCCCTGGCCGGTGAAGGCCGCGTCGCCGTGGATCAGCACCCCGACGGTCTTCTTGCGCAGGGCGTCGCCGTCGCGGTCCTGGTAGCCGCGGACCATGCCGCAGACCACCGGATCGACCGCCTCCAGGTGGCTCGGGTTGGCCGACAGCAGCACCTCGACCTCCCTTCCCTCCGGCGTCTGGTAGCGGCCGCGCTGCCCGAGGTGGTACTTCACGTCGCCCGAGCCCTCGACCGAGCTCGGCAGCATGACCGCCTCGAACTCGCCGAAGATGCGCTCGTAGCTCTTGTTCAGGATGTTGGCCAGCACGTTGAGCCGCCCGCGGTGGGCCATGCCCAGGACCACCCGCTCGACGCCGTTGGCCGCCAGCCGGTCGAGGATCTCCCCGAGCATCGGCACCAGCGTGTCGGCGCCCTCCAAGGAGAAGCGCTTGTTGCCGGGATAGCGCGTGTGCAGGAAGCGCTCGAAGTTCTCGGCCTTCACCAGCCGCCGCAGCAGCCGCTCCCGCCCCGCCTGGTCGAACACCTCCTCGTTGCGCCGCGGCTCGACCCGCTCGCGGATCCAGTGCTTGCGCACGCGGTTGACGACGTGCATGTACTCGATGCCCCAGCGCCGGCAGTAGGTCTCGCGCAGCACCTCGAGGATCTCGCGCAGCGTCATGACCGGCTTGCCGCACATGCCGTCGGTGAGGAACTCGCGGTCGAGGTCCCAGATGGTGAAGCCGTACCACGCCGGATCCAAGGAAGGCAGCGGATCGGGCCGGTACTCCAGCGGGTCGAGGTCGGCCAGCCGGCAGCCGCGCACGCGGTAGGCGTTGATCAGCAGCCAGACCTTGGCCTGCTTCTCGGCGGCGGACAGGCCAGGATCCTCGGTGTCGGTGTCGGCCGCGGCCACGAACGGCGTCCACGGCACGCGCATGCAGCGGAAGATCTCGTCCCAGAAGCCGTCGGCGCCGTCCAGCAGCTCCTCCATCCGCTTGAGCATCAGCCCCGACTCGGCGCCCTGCACGGTGCGGTGGTCGTAGGTGCTGGTCACGGTCATCACCGGCGAGATCGCCAGCTCCGCGAGCTTCGCCGGCGAGACATAGCGCGCCTCGGTCGGCACGCCGATGCCGCCGGTGGCGACGATCAGCCCCTGCCCCTTCATCAGCCGCGGCACCGAGAGCTGGGTGCCGAAGCCGCCCGGGTTGGTCAGCGACACCGTCGTGCCGGCGAAGTCGGCCGCCGTCAGCTCGCCGTCCCGCCCGCGCTCGACCACGTCCTGGTAGGCGTCGTAGAACTGCTTGAAGCTCAGCGTCTCGCTGGCCTTGAGCGACGGCACCACCAGGCTGCGCGCGCCGTCCGGCCCGGGGACGTCGATCGCCAGCCCGAGGTTGACGTGCTTCGGCGTGACCTTGAAGGCCCGGCCGTCGCGGTCCTCGCAGCGCGACTGCACGTTCGGCCGTTCGGCGACCGCGCGCACCAGCGCGTAAGCGACCAGGTGGGTGTAGCTGGCCTTGCCCAGCGCCCGCACCAGCATGTGCTGGTTGAGCACGCGACGGTTCTCGTCGAGCACCTTGACCGGCAGCGTGCGGACGCTGGTGGCCGTCGGCACCTCGAGGCTGGCCTCCATGTTGGCGGCGCTGCGCGCCGCCACCCCGCGCAGCGGCTCGGCGAGCTCCTCGTCGGTCTCGACCGGCCCCTTCACCGCCGGCTCCACCGCCGGCGCGCTCTTCTCGAACCAGCGGGCCCACTCCGGGTCGACGGCCGCGGCGTCCGCCCGCCACTGGTCGAACAGGGTCTCGACGTAACCGGCGTTGACGCCGAACTGTTCCTTGAAGTCGATGGGCATGATGAGGGTGGCCGGGCCGGGGTCCGAATAGGGCGGAATCGGGCCGGTTTCGACCGCGACCCGTGAGGCTCCCCGCCCCCGCTCGACCTGAGATCTTCCGCCTGGTCCACAGGACGGTCAACCGCCAATCGCCACCGCCACGAGCGCCTCTGAGGCGAAACAACCTGGAAAATCCGCCACCTGACGCCTGATTTACCAGGTTATCCGGCCAAGCGGCCTCCTAACCCAGCGCAGCCGGGTCCGCGTTCGCCAGCAGCGCCAGCCAGTAGGCCATGACCACCGCGCCCAGCTCCAGCTCGCGCGGGCTGACCTGGTCGAGGGTGTCGTTGTCGCTGTGGTGGACGTCGAAGTAGCGCGAGTCCTCGACCCGCAGCGAGCCCATCTTGCAGCCGTGCGCCTGCAGCGGGCCGATGTCGGCGCCGCCGCCGCCGAGCAGTACGCGCTCCGCCCCCACCGCCGCCAGCGGCATGCCGAGCGGCCGCAGCCGGTCGACCGCGGCCTGTGACAGGCTCAGGGCGATGCCGCGCGGGGCGAAGCTGCCGCCGTCGCTCTCGATCGCCAGCAGGTGCTTGTCCTTCGCGCCGTGCGCCTCGGCGTAGCCGCGGCCGCCGGCCAGGCCGTTCTCCTCGTTGGCGAACAGCACCACGCGGATGGTGCGCTTGGGCTTCACGCCGCACTCCACCAGCAGCCGCGCCGCCTCGATCGAGGCCGCGCAGCCGCCGCCGTCGTCGTGGGCGCCCTGGCCCTTGTCCCAGCTGTCGAGGTGGCCGCCGACCACCAGGACCTCGTCGGGGAACTGGCTGCCGACGATCTCGCCGATGACGTTCCAACTGCGCTTGTCGGGCAGGGTCTGGCAGTGGGCCTCGATCGTGACCGACTCGACGGTATCGGCGCGCAGCCCGGCGCTGAGCGCCTCGGCGCTGAGGATCCCCAGCGCCAGCGCCGGGATCTGCTCGACATCGTTCAGGGAGCGCATGGCGCCGGTGTGCGGCTGGTCGTCCCACTTGGTGCTCATCGAGCGCACCAGGGCGGCGACCCCGCCGAGCTTGGAGGCCTCGATGGCGCCCCGCGAGCGCTGCTGCACCGCCTTGCCGTAGGCCTGGAAGGTGGAGCGCGCGGTCGGGTCCATCGCCTCGTTGAAGAACACGATCTTGCCGGCGAAGCTCTCGCCCTTGGCGGCGCGCGCCAGCAGGTCGCCGATTCCCTGGACCTCCACCACCTGCGCGGTGATGCCGCCGGGCGGCGTGCCCACCGAGCCCCCCAGGGCGGCGGCCGCCAGCGGCTGGGCGCCGAGCAGGCCGGAGTTCATCGTCACCACCTCAGGAGCGCCGCGCACCCAGTGCTTGGCCATCACGCCTTCGCGGCGGACGTTGGCGAGCCCGGCGTCGCGCATGGCCCGCTCGCCCCACAGGATGGCCGCGTTGTAGCCCTGAGATCCCGCCAGCCGGTGCGGCGCGGTCTCGCACAGCTTGCTCAGCATGGCGTAGGCGTGGTGGTCGCGCAGCCCGGCGTCGAGCAGCGCGTCGGCGAGGGCCTGGGCGTCGGCGATCTCCGGCAGGCCGAGCTCGGCGGCGGTCAGGACCGGGGCGGCGGAGGCGGTGGGCGGGCCGTCGGCCTCGGGGCCGGCCGGGGAACCGACCTGGGCACAGGCCGCGAGCGGGATCAGGAACAGCGTGGCGGGAAGTCGCACCCGGCTGAGTCTAGCGGCGGGCGGGGCGGCGGTGAGGGGGCCGCGGGGTCAGTCCAGCGGCGTCAGCCGGATCTCCAGGTGGGAAAGCGCCCGGCGGTCCACGGCCGGCGGATGGGCGGCGAGGGCGTTGACGCGGTAGCCCGGGCGAAGCGCCCGGATCAGGCAGGCCTCGCCGGGCAGTTCGCCGAAGGTGAAGCGCCCGCTCGAGTCGGTCCGCCCGGTCGCCACCGGCGCCTGCGCGCCGCCGCCGTCGAGTCCGGCGAGCCGCACCACCTGGAGGTCTGCGAGCGCGAGGGGGTCGCCGCTGAGGTCATCCACCACCTCGACCATGGCCGCCCAACTCCCCTCGGTGCGGAGTTGGAGGATCGGCTCCTGCGGCGTGCGGTCGGGACGCCCGTGGCCGCAGGCAGGGAGGAGGATTAGGGTTAGCAAAAGGGTTGAGGTCCAGCCGCGCATCTTGAGCAGAGAATAACCTGGGCAGAAAGTTGGCCTTGCGGTTTTCTTGACTGGTTTCCCATTGGCACCGCTCCACGAAGAAACCCGAAAGGTCGCCACTGCGGCAAGGAACAGGGTTTTCGCGAATATCAGATGCGGAGTTTCGAAAGGAAATAAACCCGCACTCCACCCCACAGTCTAGTTCAAAGGAACATGCCTAGAGGACTTGGCCGAAAGGGTAACCGATGTATCCAGAAGAATGGAGCCATCATTCCCCAACCCTCGAACGGAAAAGGCTCCCTCAGGAATCCCTCGAAGAACCCACTCGTCGACTCCAGGCCCCCTTGAAACGACAAGTGAGAATTGGTATCCAAGCGAAAAAAGTGGGGTAACTTCCAACTCGGAAATCGGCAAACCAATAGGAGTCGAAAGGAGAACATGATCGACTGTCCTTCGGAGGACAACCGCGAAAGAAGGCAGGGGCTCAGCTCGAATTGACCAGAACCCTTCCTTCTCAATAAGGAGGTATCCACCGGAGGGCTTTCCACTAATCCTACCGTACCCACGTTCGTTGGTGATGGTCTGACAGTGATCGGAAGGATTCCAAAGAGTGGCACCGTGGATGGGGATTCCAGAGAGATCAAAGCAGGAGATTTCTGACCACAAATGCTCCCCACCCAGAAAATTGTCACCATGTATCAGGTCTCGGAAATGCACGCGGTAAGATTCCATGCCGCCAACAGCAACAAGAAGGGAGGAGTCCTCGCATCCCGAAGACTTCAGCTCCAGATTCCCTTCAGAATTGAGAGTAGCCGAACCCGGAAGGCAGAATCCATTGCCCACCAAGAATTTCACGGAAGCACCTGCCGCCGGCTGTCCATTAGGCAATAAGAACCGATATACCTGGGAGCTTAAGGATTCTGCAAGGAATAAGTGCGGGATCTCCGGGTCACCGACCTTTTCTTGAATTACCTGAAGCGCCGAAGATTGAATTGAATAGATGCCAACAATTGATTCGGATCCCCTGTTGGAGAATGAGAAAGTCCCATCGGCACCAATTGGTGCGAGTTCCAGCCGAGCGCCATCCCAAAGGAATCCAGATCTTGCAAGAGAAAAAGAGCCGCGTAATTGACACTTGATTCCGGAATCCTGCGCAATTTGAAATGTGGGAGTACGAACATTTTCACCAGCGTGGAGTTGTACCCAAACCATTTGTTCGGCGGCAAACACAAGGTGGGATCTACTCGGAACGACAACGATTTTGTAGAGTCCCGGGCCGAGAGTATCGAACGAAAACTCGCCAGCTTCATTGGTTAGGGATTCGCCCCCAAACCAGTTATCATCCCGCCATATTTCAACACGCATCCGCGGCCATGGCTTTTCATCTGGCTTCTCGACTGTTCCATAAATTGCCCCTGTTCCGATAGAGAGCGTTCCAAGGTCAAGTCCTCCGACGGGGAGCATGAACGGGCCAAGGACATAACCGCCGGGTGAGTCTGTCTCGACACAGAGGCTGTATTGCCCTTCGGGCAAACTCAGGGACTGCGGTCCGGCTTCTAATTGAGAATAGCTGGATCGAAACCCGGCAGGATCGACGGT
>JACNJP010000083.1 GCA_014382465.1 Planctomycetota bacterium | reverse complement strand
GGGCCGCCCGGCCCCACCCGGCAGGCCGGGGGCACCTTCCCCAGCGCGCCGCCGGCGCGCGCCAGGCCCCCCCCGTGGCGCGGGTGGCCCAGCCGGACTCCGGCGCCCGCGGCCGGCGCCGCAGCCTCCTCCCACTCGGCGCAGGTCTCGGCCAGGAAGCCGGCGCCGCGGCCGGCGGCCTCGTCCAGCTCCTCCTCGCCGCGGTCGCCGTAGTAGCCGACCGCCGAGGCGCACACCAGCACCCGCGGCGGCGCGGGCGCGGCGGCGATGCGCGCCGCCAGCAGGCCGGTCCCGAGCACGCGGCTGTCGCGGACGCGCCGCTTCCGCCCGGCGGTCCAGCGCCCGCCGGCGACGCTCTCCCCGGCGAGATGGACCACCGCGGTGCAGCCGTCCAGCGCGCGGTCGTCGAATTCCCCGCCCGCCGGATCCCAGCGGAATTCTCCGGCGGCCGACGGCGGACGCCGGACCATCCTGCGGACCTCGGCTCCTCCGGCGGCCGCGCGGGCGCACCAAGCCCGCCCGACCAGGCCGCTCGCGCCGGTGACGAGGACCGCCATCCGCCCCCTATGCCCTGCCCGCCGCCGCGCGCCGCGGCAGGGTCCGCCGGCCGAGCTCGGCGACCATCAGCGCCGCCAGCGGCGCGTGGTGGATCAGCAGCCGGGTCAGGCTGACGTCCATCAGCCGCGGGTAGTCGCCGTCGCGCCACCCGGAAGCCAGGAAGCCCGCCGCCGCCACGCCGATGCCGAGCAGCAGCCACAGCAGCGGCAGCAGGCCGACGGCGTCGCGCCGAGCGATGGCCACCGCGGAGGCGGCCAGGGCGACCAGCCACAGCGGGCCCCAGACGGCGAAGCGGACCAGCCCGGCGCCGATCCCGCCCAGCACCGCCGGTAGCCGACCGAGGTTGCCGAACAGCGCCGCCAGCCCGCCGGCGCTCAGGTAGTCCTCGCCCGGCGCCACCGGCATCGAGGCCGCCACCAGCCGCCACAGCCCAGCGGCCGCGAGCGCGCCGGTGAGCACCACGGCGAGCCCGCGCAGCGCCCGGAGCCGCGCCTCGCCGCGGGCGATCAGCGCCGAGCAGGACAGGGTCGCCAGCAGCATGACGAGGACGAAGGCGGCGCCCTCCTGCTTGGTCCAGCAGGCGCCGGCGGCGAGCAGCGTCATGGCCATGAATTGCGCCCGCTCGCCGCGGCGGAAGGCGTCGAGGAGCAGCATCGACAGGCCGGTCAGCATCAGGGCCAGCGGGACGTCGGCCACCGCGGCGTCGGCGCCCAGGCCGAAGGCCATCCCGCTCGAGGACATCCAGGCGAAGGCCGGCGTCAGACCGAAGGCCAGCGGCAGCAGCCAGCCGCGCAGCGGGCCGAGGGCGCGGACGCCGAAGCCGTGGAGCATGCCGAGCAGCGCCAGGAAGAAGGCCGGGAACAGGCCGCGCACCCCGGCGTCGGGGCTGGCGCCGAGCTGCACCGCCAGACCGGTCAGGGCCGGCACCAGCGGCGGGTAGGCCGGGTGGTTCTCGGCCCAGCTCGGGTCCTCCATCCGCTCCGGGGTCAAGGTGCCCTCGGCCGCCATCCACTGGCCGTGGAGGACCCAGCGCATCTGGGCGTCGACGTTCCACACCGGTCGCTGCGATGCGAGCCAGAAGGACAGGACCACCACCGCCAGGGTCGGCAGGAAGGAAGGCCACTCCTGGCGCAATTCCACCGCCACCGGCCGCTGCAGGAACACCGGCAGCACCGCCACCGCCAGCAGGGTGAGGATCAGCGGCGCCGCGGTCGCCAGGCCGAGCGGCGACAGCAGGGTTGCGGCCGCGGCCAGGATCACGCAGCCGGCGGCGAAGGCGAAGCCGAGCCGCTCGGGGCCGGTCGAGCTGCGGAAACGCAGCAGCCGGAGCAGGCCGTTGCCGGCCAGGAACACCAGGACCAGGACCAGGAAGGACGCCAGGCTCATCCGGTCACCTCCAGCGTCTGCCAGCGGCCGTCCGGGTCGAGGTAGACCACCAGCCCGGCGCCGCGGGCGGCCGCCTCCCGCAGCAGGGCGTCGCGGTCCCGCCCGGCGCGGCTGGCGGCCACCACCTGGACCGGGAAGAACAGGTGGTGGGCCAGCGGCAGGAAGGCGCCGCTGCGCGGTCCGGCGGCGAACAGCACCCGGTCGAGCGGCGCCCGGTCCGGCGGCTTCAGCGCCAGCGCCAGCCGCTCCAGGCCGCGGTAGAGCTCGGCCTCCTCCGGCCGGTGCCAGCTGGCGGCGCGGCGCGCGGCGGCGTCGGCGCCGGCCATGGCGGCGTCGGCCAGCAGGCGCTCGCGGCCCGAGACCGCCAGCAGGGCCAGCCCAGCCAGCAGCCAGAGCGCGAGGATCGCAGTCGGGAGGTGGCGCACGTGCCGGGAGAATACAATCCCGCGGCCTCCGTCCGCCTCGGAGCCCTCATGTCGCTTGATGTCCGCGAATCCGCCCGGCTGCTCGGCGTGTCCCCCGACACGCTGAAGAGGTGGTCGCGCCAGGGTTTGCTGGGCATGCGCGCCCCGGGCGGCGAGCTGCGCTTCGAGCGCGGCGAACTCGAGGCCTGGGCCCGCCGCCCGGGCCTGGCGTGGCGCGGCCTTCCGCTGGCCGCCGCCACCTGGCCGGGGGTGGACGCCGCCGAGGCCCGCCCCTTCCTCACCGCCCTCGGCCGCGGCGGCCTGATCGCGGCGGTCGAGGGCGGCGACCCCGCCGCCGTGCTCCGCGACCTGGTCCGCCGCGCCCCGCTGACCGGCTGCGCCGACCGCGACGCCCTGCACGCCCAGCTCGTCGCCCGCGAGTCGCTGGGCTCCACGGGTCTCGGCCACGGCGTGGCGCTGCCGCACCCGCGGACCCCGGACCCCGCCTTCGCCGCCGAGCCGACGGTGGTGCTCGGCCGCCTCGCCGCCCCGGTCGACTGGAAGGCGGTCGACGGCTCGCCGGTCCACAGCGTGCTGCTCCTGCTCAGCCCGACGCCGACCCAGCACCTCAAGGTGCTGTCGCGCGCCGCATTCCTGCTGCGCGCCGCCGCCTTCTGCACCCTGCTCTCCGGCGCCCCCCGCGAGCCCGAGATCCGGCCCCCCCCCGCCCGGCCCGGGCCTGCCCCGGCCGGAGCCGCGCCGGCGCCCCCCC
>JACNJP010000560.1:358-3125 GCA_014382465.1 Planctomycetota bacterium | reverse complement strand
TCAAGTTCAAGGACGCCGACCTCATCGGCGTGCCGCTGCGAGTAGTGGTCGGCGGCGACGCCGGCGAGCGCCAGGTCGAGTGGAGCCTGCGCGCCAGCGGCGACAAGGAAGTGGTCGGCGCCGGCGAGGCGGTCGAGCGGGTGGTCGCCCTGGTGGCGGAGGCCGGCGCGTGAGGCTGGCCTTCGGCCTGCTGCTGCTCGGCGCCTGCGGCCCGGGGGCCGGCGCCGACCTGATCCAGCCCGAACTCCAGCCGGTGGTTCCGCCGCCGCCGCCGCCGCCGGCCGCGGTCGCTGCGCCGGAGTCGCCGGCCGTCGCGCCGCCGGTGGCCCCGGTCGCCGACGCTGGCGCCGCGCTGGTGGAGCCGGGGAGTGATCCGCCGATGCTGCCGCCGCGGGCTTTGGATCGGGAGGAAGAGGAGGAGCTGGTGCTGGTGCCCTGGAAGCGGCTCGATGCTCCGCCCGACTTCGAGGCGGCAGTGCCGTGGCAGGAAGCCCACCTGCACCTCGGCAAGCGGATGGCGGTCGAGGGCCGGATCGTGCGAGCCCACAACAGCGGCCGCGCCTGCTTTCTCAACTTCGCCGAGGACTGGAAGGGCAAATTCCACGGCGTGATCTTCGCCAGCTCCTTCCCGGAGTACCCCGGTCCCCCGGAGGACCTGTTCCTGAACAAGCGGGTCCGGTTGATCGGGAAGGTGGAGGAGCACCAAGGGGCTCCACAGATCGTCATCGAGGAGCTGCGGCAGATCCTCGTTCTGGACGAAGATTGAATTCTCCGGGGAGAACGGCTCTCCACTTCCCTGGAGGGCAGGAAAGTTCCCCTCTTGTTGGTTGATCCGGGGCGGTTAATAAGAGCCTGCGGGGGGATGGACTCCTTCTCTTCGCAACAAGCGGGCTTTGCCTGCTAGGCCGGGGCTGGCATCTACACGTGGTGGCGGGGATGTCGGCTCCGGCCGTCCTTTGTACCGACCGAGGCAGGGGACGCTCCGGGCCGCCCGACGGGCCCGAGCGGGAGGTCTATACTCCCCGCCGGATGCTCCTCGCCTGCCTCCTTTTCCTGGCCCAGGAACCTGCCGCTGCGCCCGCTTTCGGCGCCGAAGGTCCCGCCCCGGTCCGCGTCGCGACCTGGAACGTCGAGAACCTGTTCGACCGCTTCGACGACCCCTGGACCGACGACCAGCGGACCAAGCCGGCCTACGCCAGCGACGCGCGGCTCGCGCGCCTGGCGGCGATCCTGATCCGGCTCGACGCCGACGTCGTCTGCCTGCAGGAGGTCGAGAACCGCTGGCTGCTGGAGCAGTTCAACCGCGAGTCGCTCGGCAGCCTGGGCTATGAGGTGGTGCTGCTCGAGGGCAACGACGGCCGCGGCATCGACGTCGCCCTGCTGAGCCGGCTGCCGGTGGGGGCGGTGACCTCGTACCGTCACTTGCGCTTCGCGGATGCCGAGGGCCGGCCGCAGCGCTTCCGGCGCGACCTGTTGCGGGTGCGGATCGGCGCGCCCTTGAACGCCGACGTCTACGTCGTCCACCTGAAGTCGCAGCACGGCGGCGACCCGGCGGACGTGGCGCGGTTGGCCGAGGCCACCCAGGTCGCCGAGATCCTCGGCGCCGAGCTGGAGCGGGACGCCGGCTACCGCGCCCTGGTGGCCGGGGACTTCAACGACGTGCCGGAGAGCCCGACCTTGAGGGTCCTGCTCGAGGCCGGGCTGGTGGACGCTTGCGCCGGCAGCGACAAGGTCAGCTACAACCGCGAGCCCTACCTCACCCGGATCGACTTCCTGTTGCTGACGCCCGCCCTGGCGGCCGGGCTGGTTTCCGCGGAGATCCTCGACACGGAAGAGGCGGCCGTCGCCAGCGATCACAACCCGGTCGAGATCGGCGTCAAGTCCTGAGGCGGGGGCGGCGGCGGTCCGGCGCGGTCAGGACGCCCCTTCCAGCAGGTCGGTGACGCAGGTGGCCAGGGCCGGCGGGTGGTAGCCGCCTTCCAGGACCCAGGCGATGCGGCCGTGGCAGTGCTGCAGGGCCCACTCGCGGAACAGGGCGGCGAGGCGGCGGAAGCCGCGGTGGCTGATGCCGAGGCCGCCGACCGGGTCGCCTTCCCAGGCGTCGAAGCCGGCCGAGACCAGGATCAGGTCGGGGCGGTAGCGGTCGACCTCGGCGGACATCGCCGTGTGCCAGGCGTCGACCAAGGCGTCGTCGCCGGCTCCGGCCGCGAGCGGGATGTTGAGGTTGTAGCCCTCGCCGTCGCCGACGCCGCGTTCGCCGGCGGCGCCGGTGCCGGGGTAGAAGGGCCAGCGGTGGCTGCTGGCGAAGTAGACGTCGCGGCGGCGCTCGAACATGAGCTGGGTGCCGTTGCCGTGGTGGACGTCCTGGTCGAGCACCAGGACCCGCTCGCAGCCGAGCTCGCGCACGGCGTGGTCGGCGGCCAGGGCGATGTTGTTCAGCAGGCAGAAGCCCATGGCGCGGTCGGGTTCGGCGTGGTGGCCGGGCGGCCGGACCAGGGCCAGGGCCTCGGCGTGTTCGCCGCAGGCGACCGCCTCGGCGGCCCGGACGGCGGCGCCGGCGGCCAGCCGGGCGCAGGTCCAGGAGCCCTCGCTGGCGACCGTGTCGGCGTCGAGGCGGGGGCGGGGGGCGTGGGGGGGGGCCCCCCCCCGGGGGGGGGGGGCCCCCCCGCCGCGCCCCCCCCCCCCCCCCCGCCCCCCCCCCCCCCGCCGCCGCCCCCCCCCCCCCCCCCCCCCCCCCCCCCCCCGCCGCCCCCCCCCCCGCCCCCCC
>JACNJP010000560.1:0-348 GCA_014382465.1 Planctomycetota bacterium | reverse complement strand
GGGGGCAGGTCCGGGAGCCCGCGCTGGCGACCGGGTCGGCGTCGGGGCGGGTGCGGTGCTCGTGGGCGGTGTCCTCGAGGCGGTGCAGGTAATCCGGTCCGTGCAGCCGCAACAGCTCGCCGATCTCCGCCGCCGGCGGCTGCTCCACCCGCATCCCTGGCCACCGGCCCCGATCCAGGGCCGCGTAGACCGCCCGCAGCCGCTCCGCCCGCTCCGGATGCCCCGGCCCCGGATCGTGCAACAAGAACCGCTCATCTCGGAGGACCAGCATCTCAATCGGGGTCAGACATCAATAGAAAATAGAGGTACGACCCCAAAAAACAACCGACGTACGACCCCGGTCAGTTC
>JACNJP010000504.1 GCA_014382465.1 Planctomycetota bacterium | reverse complement strand
GCGGCGACACCGGAGACCCCGGCGGCCGTGCCAGGGGCGGTGGTTGGGGCCCCGCCACGCCCCCGAGGTCCCGGGGCCAGGCCGCCGGGGCCCGCTCGCGGCCGGGGGCCGGGAAGCGCTCGAGCATCTCCGCCAGGCTCACGCCGCCGAGCCGGGCTCGGAGCGCCGAGGCCAGCTCGAGGGCGACCACCGCCTGGCCCGCCACCGAAGCGGCTGAAACGCTACAAACATCGCTGCGTTCATAGGTTGCGCGCTCCTCGCGCATCTCGGAAAGGGCCACTGACGGCAGCCCCTGGCGGAGCGTGGGGATCGGCTTCATGGCCGCCCTCAGGACCACCGGCTGGCCGTTGCTGAGGCCGCCTTCGACTCCGCCGGCGCGGTTCCCCTGGCGCCCGAGCCCGGCCCAGCCCTCGGGGTCGAGGACCACCGCGTCGTGGTAGGCCGAGCCGGCGGCCGCGGCGGCGCCGAAGCCGAGACCGATCTCGACCCCGCGGATGGCCGGGATCGTGGCCAGGGCGGCCATCAGGCGGGCGTCGAGGCGGTCGCTGACCTGGGCGTAGCCTCCCAGGCCGGGCGGAAGACCCCAGGCGCGGACCTCGAACACCCCACCGAGGGAGTCGCCGGCCTCGCGGGCCTGCTCGATGCGCCGCCGCCAGGCCTCGTCGGCGCCTGGATCCACCGAGAAGAAGGGGCTGGCGTCGCGGAGCCGCTGAAGTTCGCCGGGGTCCTCCGGGGCCTCCCCGGCCTCGATCCCGGCGATGGCGGTGACGAAGGCGCAGGTCCGGATCCCGAAGCGTTCGAGCAGCTGCTCGGCCACCAGCCCGAGGGCGGTGCGGGCGGCGGTCTCGCGGGCGGAGGCGCGCTCGAGGACCGCGCGGAGGTCGCGGCAGCGCAGCCGCAGGGCCCCCGCCAGGTCGGCGTGGCCCGGACGCGGAGCGCGCAGGTTGGGCAGCTCGTCGATCCGGGTGTCGCCGTTGGAGATCGACAGGGCCAGCGGCGTGCCGAGGCACAAACCCCGCTTGGTGCCGCCGAGCACCCGCACCTGGTCGCTCTCGAACCTGGCCCGCGGCCCGCGGCCGAAGGCCAGCCAGCGCCTCCCCATGCCCTCCTGGAGCCGGTCGAGGTCCAGCGGCAGGCCAGCGGGGAGGCCCTCGAGCAGGGCGATCAGCTCGGGGCCGTGCGATTCGCCGGCGGTGGTCCAGCGCAGGCCCCCCGCCGGGCTCGACGGATGGCTCAAGCGCTCTCCCCCAGCCGGGCGGGCCCGCAGCCGGCCCGGATCTCGTCGGCCAGCGCCACCAGCGAGAACGGCTTCGCCAGGACGCCCCGGAACTCAGGCAGGCCGCGGAGGCTGTCCAAGCGCTCGTCCAGCGGGGTCCCGGTCAGGATCAGGAAGGGCGGCAGGATGCCGGCCCCGGCCCAGCGCCGCGCCAGGCGGTCGCCGGAGTCACCCGCGCCGAGGTTCAGGTCCAGCACCAGGAAGTCCGCTCCTTCCTCGGTCATCACCGTCTCGGCGTCGGCCGAGGCGCTGAGGACCAGGGGCCGCAGGCCGCTGCGCCTCAGGGCCAGGGCCAGCAGCTCACCCAGTGAAGGATCGTTGTCGAGGACCAGAACGCGGTGACTCATGCTTGCTCGGGATCCCCGCCGGGCGGAGGCTCCACCCAGCTAATCTCGTGGAAGGGCACCTCGATTTCCAGGTTTCCATGCCCCAATTTCAACCGTTTCTTCCGGGCCATCACTTTGATGACCCTCAGGCGCTCGCGGTAGCGCGGCACGTAGACCACCTGGCCCTTCTTCAGGGAGTGCAGGAAGGCGTCCCACCGGCGGCCCGGTTCGCACTCGTCCAGGAGTTGCCGGATCCGCTCCATGAGCTGGTCGAAGCCGGTCTTGGCGGTCCCCGGGAGCCGGCCGCGGAGCGAGCCGCCGTCCGCCTCGAGGGCCCGCTCGATCTCCGAGCGCAGGTCCCGGAAGGCCATCTCGGCCTCCTTGAGGCGCAATTCGGCCCGCCAGCGGGAGGCGTCCTCCTCCTCGACCGCGTCCTGCAGCCGGCGCCGGGCTTCGTCCTCGGCGTCGCGGGCGCGCTCGCGGATCTGCTCGGCGTGGCGGCGGACATGGGCGACCTCGGCGAGCAGGGCTTCGGCTCCGGAGCCCTGGCGGGTCCGGGAGCGGGCGTCGGCGAGCAGCTCCGCCGGCAACCCGAGCCGCTCCGCCACCTCGAGGGCGTGGCTGGCCCCCGGGACCCCGACCAGCAGGCGGAAGCTCGGCGCCAAGGTCTCCGGGTCGAACTCCATCGAGGCGTTCTCGGCGCCCGCCACCTCGACCGAGAACAGCTTGAGGGCTCCGAGGTGGGTGCTTGCGAGCACCCGCGAGGAGCGCCGCAGCAAGGCGTTCAGGACCGCCTGTCCCAGGGCCGAACCCTCCTCGGGATCGGTCCCGGTGCCGAGCTCGTCGAGCAGCACCAGGCCGCCGGGCGGGCCGTCGCGGAGGATGCGCAGGATCCGCGCCAGGTGACCGGAGAAGGTGCTGAGGCTGGTCTCGAGCGATTGCTGGTCGCCGATGTCGGCGTCGATGCCCGGCAGCTCGGGGAAGGCGCTGCCCTCGGCGGCGGTGACCGGCAGGCCGGCGCAGGCCAGGGCCGCCAGCAGGCCGATGGTCTTCAGCACCACGGTCTTGCCGCCGGTGTTGGGGCCGGTCACCACCAGCAGGTCGAATTCCCCGCCCAGGGTCAGGCTCAGAGGAACCACCTGGCTGGCGTCCATCTGGCGCAGCAGCAAGGGGTGCCGGGCCTCGCGCAGCTCGATGGCGTCGGCCGGCATCTCCGGCCAGCAGCCGCCGACCTGCTGGCACCAGACCGCGGCGGCGAAGGCGGCGTCGAACTGGCCCAGCCGGCGGTCGGCCTCGGCCAGATCCTGGCGCCGGCGGGCGACCTCGCGGCTGCGTTCGGAGAGGATGCGGTGGACCGTCTGGCGCTCGCGCGACTCCGCCACGGCCACCCGGTTGGACAGGGCCAGGACCGCGTCCGGCCCGACGTAGACCCCATCCCCGGGCTTCGAGGGGGGGCGGGCGACGCCGCGGGGCCCCCCCCGCGGGGGCGCCCGGGGAGCGGAAGGGCGCGGGGTGGGGCAGAGGGGGG
>JACNJP010000060.1 GCA_014382465.1 Planctomycetota bacterium | reverse complement strand
ACCGGCCTCGACCACCTTGCGGGCGACGCGGTCGATCTCGCGGCACTCGACGCCGGGCCGGATGGCGTCGAAGGCGGCCTGCTGGGCCTCGCGCACCCGCTTCCACACGTCGGCGACCTTGGCGGGCACCTCCCCGCCGAAGACCCAGCTGCGGGCGGTGTCGCTCTGGTAGCCGTGCAGCGTGCCGCCGGTGTCCACCAGGACGACCTCGCCCTTGGCGAGCGGCCGCGTCTGGTCCTCGCCGTGCGGGTAGGCCGCCGCCGGCCCGATCAGCGCCAGGGTCCAGCCGCCGCCCATGCCGAGCTTGCGGTGGGCGGCCGACATCAGCCGCGAGATGTCGCGGCCGGTCATGCCTGGCAGGAGCTTCTTCGACACCGCGACGATCGCCTGCTGGGTCAGCTCGTTGGCGCGCCGCAGGAGCGCCAGCTCGTGCGCGTCCTTGCGCCCGCGCAGCTCGACGACCGCGTCGAGGCCGATGCCGACCCTGGCGGCGCCCAGCTCCGTCGCCACGCCGTGGGCGAAGCGGTGGCGCAGCGAGGGCTCCAGCGCCAGCCGCTCGGCGCCGCGCTCCTTCAGCGCCGCCGCCAGCGGCGCGAAGGGGTACTCGTGCTCCTGCCAGGTGACGATCTCGCCGCCCGGCAGGCCGTCGCCGTGGATCCGCAGCTCGGCCTTCTCGGCCTCGAAGCCGGGGCAGATCCAGAAGTGCGAGCCGTCCGCCGCCACCACCAGGCCGAACAGCCGCTCCGAGTGCCCCCAGCCGACGTCGCTGAGATAGCTCATGGTCGCGCCGCCCTCCATCAGGATCGCGTCCCAGCCCAGGGCGCGCAGGATGCCGCCGAGACGCAGTCGGCGCGCGGCGCGCTCTTCGGGGCTGATCGGCGCGACGCTGCCGGACTGGTCCTGGAGCTGCGGGAAACGATCCACGTCGCGGCGGCTGGATCCCGCGACCCGGTAGCGGTCGGGGTGGGCGCCCTCGGCCTTGAGCGGCAGGCCGAGGGCGCCGCCGACGGCGAAGCCCGCGCTGTAGGTGAGCAGGGATCGACGGCTGGGGCCGTCGGTGGGAGACCCGGGGCGGGGGGAATCGGTCATCGGTAGGAGCTGGGGTCGGGGATCGTGATCCGTCCGGTCAGATACGGGAAGGCGCGGCCGGCGATGGCCACTCGTCCGGCCGGGCGGTCGTAACGGCAGCGCATGGCGCCGAGCCGCGCGGACAGCTGCACCGCCCGCAGCTCGTCGCGCCCGAGCCGCGCCGCCCAGTAGGGGGTGAGGGTGCAGTGCGCCGATCCGGTGGCCGGGTCCTCCGGCACGCCGACGGCCGGCGCGAAGAAGCGCGAGACGAAGTCCACCTCCGGGTCGTCGCCGGCGGCGGTGATGATCAGTCCGCGGGCCGGCAGCGCCGCGACGGCGCCGAAGTCCGGGCGCACCGCGCGCACGGCGGCCTCGTCCTCGAGCACCGCCATCAGGTCCTCGGCCAGGAACAGCTCCCGCGGCGTTACGCCGATCGCCGCCGTGACCGCGGCGCGGCCCTCGCAGGGCGCGCCCGGCTGGGCAGGGAAGTCCAGCTCCAGCAGGTCGCCGTCCCGCCGCGCCGCCAGCGGGCCGCTGCGGCCGCGGAACCGGATCCGGTCGCCGCGCCAGCCCAGCAGCTCGAACAGCACGAAGGCGGTCGCCAGGGTGGCGTGGCCGCAGAGGTCGACCTCGACCGTCGGCGTGAACCAGCGCAGGTGGAAGTCGGCCGGACCCCCTGCGTCGGGCACGAAGAAGGCGGTCTCGGCCAGGTTGTTCTCGGCCGCCACCGCCAGCATCAACTCGCCCGGCAGCCAGGACTCGAGCGGCACCACGCCCGCCGGGTTGCCGCCGAGCGGGGCCAGGGCGAAGGCGTCGACCTGGAAGAACCCGAGCTCCATGGCGGCGGCGCTCAGAACCTCCAGCTCAGGCCGAAATGGACCAGGATGCCAGGGACCACCTGGGTGCGGTTGACCTGGGTCTCGATCGGGATCCGCGCCAGGACGTCGAGCGAGGTGTTCTCCCCGACCGCCCACGACAGGCCGGGGGTCACCGACCAGATCGAGGATCCGGTGCCGGCGAGCTCGTTGCCGAGCAGCTCGTCATGGCCGCGGAACAGCGCCTCGAGGCCGAGGCTGGCGGTGAGCTCGTCGCTGAGCGTCTGGCCGGCGGCGAACTGCAATTGAAGCACCTGGCCCGGGGCGAGGCTGGCGTCGCTCTCGCCGATCGGGAGCTGCCACAGCCCGCCCGCCGACCACAGCGTCGAGCCGGTGGCTGCGCGCCAGCCGAAGCCGACGAAGGGGTCGAAGGTGCCGGTGCCGACCTGGAGCAGCGACGGCGGGATCACGCCGGGCTTGGGGCTGGCCTTCTCGTCGCCGGTCGGCAGCTTGCAGCCGACCACGCCGCGGAAGCCGGCGCCGATCTCCTTCTCGCCGAACACGGCGACGTCGCCGATCCCGGACAGGTTCTCATCGGGCGAGCCCTTCTCCTCGGCGTGGATGTCGACCCACGGGACCCGCACGCCGAATTCGAAGCCCGACGGGATGCGGTGCCGGGCCGTCAGGGCGGTCTCCCGGAAGCTGGTCTCGGCCCCCGCGGCGTTCGGCACCCCGGTCGAACCCCGCTGGATGCCGTCGCTGGAGGCGATCACCTGGGTGAGGCGGAACGACCAGGTCGCGGACAGGTCTCCGTTGGCGCTCAGCGCTTCCCTGCCGACCGGCAGGCTCGGGTTCTTTCAGCCGCTTCACTGCCCGTGGAGGGAGGCCGCGAGGGTGGCGAAGGCGAGCAGGGCGAGCAGCGATCGGCTGGACATGCAGCGAGTCTATGGTCTCGGGGAGGGTCGGGAGGCGAGGAACGGTCTGGACCGGAGCCGCCGCCGCCCCACAATCCTCCCATGCGCCCCCTGACCCTGCTGCTCCCCCTCGCCCTGCTCGCGGCGGCCTGCGCCGCCGATCCCTATGCCCCCTCGGCCGGCGAGACCAGCGTCAAGGAGGGGATCAACGACGGCTTCCTCGCCGAGGACGCCAACGTCGAACAGTGGGTGGCGCGCTTCGAGGACGACGAGCGGCGCGACATCGCCAAGTGCCGCGACGGCATCGTCGCCGCGCTCGACCTGGTGGAGGGGTT
>JACNJP010000308.1 GCA_014382465.1 Planctomycetota bacterium | reverse complement strand
AAAATAGCCCGCGGGCATAGCTTAGGCCGGCGGGTCGCGAGGGTGATGGTGGAGCCAAGGGGAGTCGAACCGGTGACCTCTACACTGCCAGTGTAGCGCTCTCCCAGCTGAGCTATGGCCCCACACGGTCACGGAACACCCGGCCGAGCGGCGGACCGCGACGACCAGGGCGAGAAAGTTTACTGCCTCCTCGCCGGGTATCAAGCTGGATGCCGCCGCTGTCCCCGTGGAGCGCCGCGGAGGACTTCAGGGGCGCTCCGGCGGCCGGCGCCGAATCGGCTAAGATTCCCGGCTTCCGACCGCCCGGAACCGACATGTCCCGCTACGACTTCACCGCGATCGAGGCCCGCTGGCAGCAGCGCTGGCAGGCCGAGAAGACCTTCCGCGCGCCCAACCCCGGCGACGAGGGCTTCGACCCCGCCAAGCCGAAATTCTACGTCCTGGACATGTTCCCCTATCCCTCGGGCGCCGGGCTCCACGTCGGCCACCCGAAGGGCTACACCGCCACCGACATCGTCGCCCGCTACAAGCGCCACCGCGGCTTCCAGGTGCTCCACCCGATGGGCTGGGACGCCTTCGGGCTGCCGGCGGAGCAGTACGCGGTCCAGACCGGCACCCACCCGGCGGCGACCACGGCCAAGAACATCGAGATGTTCCGGAGCCAGCTCCAGGCGCTGGGCTTCAGCTACGACTGGGAGCGCGAGCTCAGCACCACCGACGCGGGCTACTACAAGTGGACCCAGTGGATCTTCCAGAAGCTGTATGAGCGGGGCCTGGCCTACGAGTCCGAGGTGCCGGTGTGGTGGTGCCAGGCGCTGAGCACAGTGCTGGCCAACGAGGAGGTCATCGACGGCAAGTCCGAGCGCGGCGGCCACCCGTGCGTCAAGCGGCCGCTGCGGCAGTGGATGCTGCGGATCACCGACTACGCCGAGCGGTTGCTGGCCGACCTGGAGGGCCTGGACTGGCCGGACTCGGTCAAGGCCATGCAGCGCGAGTGGATCGGCCGCTCCGAGGGCGCCGAGATCGACTTCGAGATCGAGGGAGGAGCGGGCTTCACCGCCTTCACCACCCGGCCCGACACCCTGTTCGGCGCCACCTTCTGCGTGCTGTCGCCGGAGCACCCGCTGGTGGACCAGGTCACCGGGGCGGGGCAGCGGGCGGCGGTCGCGGCCTACCGCGAGGAGGCGGCCCGCAAGACCGAGCTCGAGCGGGCCGAGCTGCAGAAGGACAAGACCGGGGTCTTCACCGGCGCCTACGCCCTGAACCCGGTCTACCAGGACGGCCACCCGCTGCGCCGGATGCCGATCTGGGTCGCCGACTACGTGCTCATGAGCTACGGCAGCGGCGCCATCATGTGCGTGCCGGGCGGCGACGAGCGCGACCACGAGTTCGCGCTCAAATTCGGACTGCCGACCGTCCCGGTGGTGCGGCCCGAGGAGGCCGAGGAGCTGCCGGCCTGCTGGACCGGCGCCGGCTGGATGGTGAATTCGGGATTCCTGGACGGGATGGCGGTCGAGCAGTCCAAGCCGGCGATGACCGCCTGGCTGGAGGAGCGCGGCATCGGCCGGGCCAAGGTCACCTACCGCCTGCGCGACTGGCTGTTCAGCCGCCAGCGCTACTGGGGCGAGCCCTTCCCGCTGCTGCACGGCCCCGACGGCGAGGTGGAGCTGGTCCCGACCGAGGACCTGCCGGTGAGCCTGCCGGAGCTGGACGACTTCACTCCGAGCCCGAGCGGCGACCCGCCGCTGGCGCGCGCCAAGGACTGGGTCCGGGTGGTCGACGCCGACGGCAAGGTCTGGCGCCGCGAGACCAACTCGATGCCGCAGTGGGCCGGGAGCTGCTGGTACTACCTGCGCTTCCTCGACCCGGGAAATGACACCGCCGCCTGGGACCCGGAGATCGAGCGCTACTGGATGCCGGTCGACCTCTACGTCGGCGGCGCCGAGCACGCGGTGCTCCACCTGCTCTACGCCCGCTTCTGGCACAAGGTGCTGTTCGACTGCGGCCTGGTCTCCACCGACGAGCCGTTCCGCAAGCTGGTGAACCAAGGGATGGTCCTCAGCTTCGCCTACCGCGACCAGCGCGGCGCCCTGGTGCCGGTCCAGGACGTGGAGGTGGACGGCGACAGCTGCCGCAGGAAGGACGGTGAGCTCGTCGAGCGCATCGTCGCCAAGATGTCGAAGGCGCTGCGCAACGTCGTCAACCCCGATGACGTCGTCGCCGAGTACGGCGCCGACACGCTGCGGCTCTACGAGGCCTTCATGGGCCCGGTCACGGCCAGCGCGCCGTGGAACCCGCGCGACCTGCCGGGGGTGCACCGCTTCCTGCAGCGGGTCTGGCGGCTCTACCTGGCCGGCGTGGCCGAGGCCGCCGACGCCGAGGTCGAGCGCGCCCTGCACCGCTGCGTCGCCAAGGTGGGGGACGACCTGGAGCAGCTCGGCTTCAACACCGCGCTCGCGGCGATGATGGAGTTCGTCAACCTCGTCACCAAGAAGGAGGCGCGGCTGAGCCCAGACCAGGCCATGCGCTTCGCCGTGCTGCTCGAGCCCTTCGCGCCGCACCTGGCCGAGGAGCTGGCCGCGGGCCTCGGCCGCGCCGAGTCGCTGGCCCTGGCCCCCTGGCCGGCGGTCGACGCCGCCCTGCTGGTGGAGGACACGATCGAGGTCCCGGTGCAGGTCAACGGCAAGCTCCGGGCCCGGCTCCAGCTGGCCGCCGACGCCGACAGCGGGGAGATGGAGCGGGCCGCCCGCGAGGCCGCCGCCGCCCACCTGGAGGGCGTCGAGGTCCGCAAGGTGATCGTCGTGCCGGGCCCCCGGCCGATGGTCAACTTCGTGGTCGTCTGAGCCAGCCGGGAGCCTTCAGGCCGGAGGGCGGTCTGACCGATGGGATGCGTGCCGCGCCGGGCCCGGGACTCCGGACCCGGCCGGCTCGCAGATCCGGTCCCCAGCCTGCCATGCATCCCGCGTCCCATCCCCTCCATCCGACCCGCACCCCGGGCGCTCCGATCCCCTTCCCGCGGACCCCGTGGCCGCGCAAAGCCGCCGCACGTGCCTGAGGACCGAGGGAAACGGACCGGAGGAGCGCGGATGTCGGATCGCGGCGGCAAGGACGGGTCCGCGGGGCGGATCCACGACCTCGAGGGCAAGGTGGAGCGGCTCGAGCGCAGCAACCGGAGCCTGGTGGCCCGGCTCGAGCGGAGCGGCGGCCTGGCCGAGGCCAGCACCCTGCCGCAGCGCGCCGCCAGCCTGCTCGGAGAGCGGCTGCACGCGCGCGCCGAGGAGCTGGCGCGGTCGCTCCAGGAGGTCGAGCGCACCAACCGCGAGCTGCTCAAGGCGAAGGATGAGGCGGAGGCCGCCAACCACGCCAAGTCGGAGTTCCTGGCCAACATGAGCCACGAGATCCGCACCCCGATGAACGGCGTGGTCGGCATGACCGACCTCCTGATGCGCTCCGAGCTCAGCACCGAACAGCGCGAGTTCGCGGCCACCATCGGCTCCTCGGCCAAGATGCTGCTCAACATCATCAACGACATCCTCGACTTCTCGAAGGTCGAGGCCGGCAAGATGGAGCTCGAGACGATCGACTTCGACCCGCAGCTGGCGGTCGAGGAGGTCCTCGACCTGCTGGCCGAGAACGGCCACGGCAAGGGCCTCGAGCTGGCCTGCGACTTCGCCGAGGACCTGCCCTCGTGGGTGAGCGGCGACCCCGGCAGGCTGCGCCAGATCATCACCAACCTGGTCGGCAACGCCATCAAGTTCAGCCACGAGGGCGAGGTGGTGGTCTCGGCCGAGAAGGTCGAGGAGGACGAGGCCGGCTGGCGGCTCGGCTTCGCCGTCCGCGACACCGGCATCGGCATCCCCGAGCTGGCGGTCACCAAGCTGTTCGACTCCTTCTCGCAGGCCGACCACTCGACCACCCGCAAGTACGGCGGCACCGGGCTCGGGCTGGCGATCTGCAAGCGCCTGGTGGCGCTGATGGGCGGGGAGATCCGGGTCCAGACCCAGCTCGGCGTCGGCAGCACCTTCCGCTTCACGGTCCGGCTGGGCAGGCCGTCCAGCCCCCCGAAGTCCGCCCCGGAGGCCCGGGTCGCCGAGCTCGAGGGCCTCCGCCTGCTGCACGTCGAGCCCAACCTGGCCTGCCGCACGATCCACGACCGGCTGCTGCGATCCTGGGGCCTGCGGGTCGACAGCGCCGCCGACGCCACCACCGCCCGCGACCTGGCGAGCGCCGCCTGCCGCGCTGGCCGGCCCTACTCGCTGGCCCTGGTCGACCTGTCGCTCGGCGACGAGGACGGCATCCGGCTGGCGCTGGACCTGCGGCGGCGTCCCGAGCTGCGCGACCTCGACTGCGTCCTGCTGAGCTCGGTCTCGGCCCGCTACAGCCAGGACCGGGCGACCGAGGCCGGGATCAAGGTCCTCCTGACCAAGCCGGTGCGCGCCTTCCAGCTCAAGCAGGCGCTGCGGCGGCTGGTGCGCGAAGCCGAGGCCGAACGAGGCCCGGAGCCCGCCCTGGGTGCCGAGGAGGGCTCCAGCGCGTCCGAGCCCCTCGAAGCCCGCGGCCACCTGCTGGTGGTGGAGGACAACCAGGTCAACCAGCGGGTGGCCGCCGGTTTCCTGGTGCGGCTGGGCTACAGCTTCGACCTCGCCGGCAACGGCCGCGAGGCGCTCGAGGCGCTCGATCACGGCCGCCGCTTCGACGCCGTGCTGATGGACTGCCAGATGCCCGAGATGGACGGCTACCAGGCCACCGCGGCCATCCGCAAGCGCAACGACCCCTACCGCGTGATCCCGGTCATCGCCATGACCGCCCACGCCATGCAGGGCGACCGCCAGCAGTGCCTCGACGCCGGGATGGACGACTACGTCTCGAAGCCGATCGGCGCCGATGAGCTGGCCCGGGTGCTGGGCCGCTGGGTCGCGGAAGAGCCGGGCTGATCCCGCCGACGGCGGGGTCCTGGCGGCTGGTGGAAGCCCGCGCCGCTCCGGCCCATAATGAGCGGCCGCGGGACCGGTCCCCGCGCCCCTTCGAATGGCGATCGATAGCATCCGCGATTGGATCCGGGTCCTCGACGAGGCCGGCGAGCTGGTCCGGATCCGGGCCGAGGTCGACCCGGTGCTGGAGATCTCGGCCATCATCGACCGGGTCTCCAAGGAGCGCGGCGCCCGCAACACCGCGCTGCTGTTCGAGCGGGTCAAGGGCAGCGCCATGCCGGTGTTCGCCAACGCCTTCGGCTCGCGCCGCCGGGTCGGCCTGTCGCTCGGCGTCGAGGACATGGAGGACCACGCCGCGCGCCTGCGCGAGCTGCTGGACCAGAGCCCGCCGGAGGGCCTGCTCGACAAGCTCAAGATGCTGCCCAAGCTGGCCCAGCTCGGCCGCCTGTTCCCGAAGCGGGTGTCGAGCTCACCGTGCCAGGAGGTGGTGTGGGAAGGGGACCAGGTGGACCTGTCGAAGCTCCCGGTGCTGACCACCTGGCCGGGCGACGCGGGCCCCTTCGTCACCTTCCCGCTGTGCGTGACCCACGACCCGGAGAGCGGCAGGCGCAACCTCGGCACCTACCGGCTTCAGGTCTACTCGCGCAACGAGACCGGCTTCCACACCCACCTGCACAAGGACGCCCGCCGCCACCTCGGCAAGGCCGCGGCGCGCGGCGAGAAGATCCCGGTGGCGGTGGTCATCGGCGCCGACCCGGCGACCTGCTTCGCCAGCGTCGTGCCGGCGCCGCCGGACGTCGACGAGCTCTTGATCGCCGGCTTCCTGCGCCAGAAGCCGGTGCCCCTGGTGGCCTGCAAGACCGTGCCGCTCGAGGTCCCCGCGACCGCCGAGATCGTGCTCGAGGGCACCGTCGACCCGACCGTGCTGCGCCGCGAGGGGCCCTTCGGCGACCACACCGGCTTCTACAGCCTGGCCGATGACTACCCGGTGCTGCGGGTGCAGTGCGTGACCATGCGCAAGGACCCGGTCTACCACACCACTCTGGTCGGGCGGCCGCCGCAGGAGGACTGCTGGATGACCCAGGGCATCGAGCGGCTGCTGCTGCCGGTGCTGCAGAAGCAGTTCCCCGAGGTCGTCGACTACCACATGCCCTTCGAGGGCGTGGCCCACAACCTGATGTTCCTCAAGATCAGGAAGAGCTACCCGGGGCACGCGCGCAAGCTGATGAACGCCATCTGGGGCCTCGGGCAAGCCATGTTCACCAAGGTGATCGTGGTCGTCGACGAGGACTGCGACATCCACGACGACGCCGAGGTCGCCTGGCGGGTCCTGAACCACATCGACCCGCAGCGCGACCTCGAGTTCACGCTGGGGCCGATCGAGGTCCTCGACCACGCCAGCCGGGCCGCCTGCTACGGCAGCAAGGTCGGGGTCGACGCGACCCGTAAGTGGCCGGAGGAGGGCTTCAGCCGCGACTGGCCCGACGAGATCCTGATGGCCCCCGAGGTCGAAGCGCGGCTCGACCGGCGCTGGCCGGAGCTCGGCCTCTAGGCCGCGCGGGCCATGGCCAGGGTCGCCTTTCGCGGGCCGCGCCGGCTGAAGCCGTGGCAGCTGCGCTGGATGCTCAACCTCTACCCGCCGTTCCTGGCTCAGCGGATCCGCGCCGTCGAGTGCTCCGCCGACTACCTGCGGGTGCGGCTGGAGGTCCGGCGCTCGATCTGGACCCGCAACCTCAACGGCACCACCTTCGGCGGCACCCTCTACGCCGCCTGCGACCCGGTCTACCCGCTGATGTACTGGCAGGCCCTGGGCGCCCGCGGGATCGAGCTCCAGACCTGGCTGATGGCGGCCGAGATCGAGTTCAAGAAGCCGGCCTCGACCACCGTGTCCCTCGAGTTCCAGCTCTGCGCCGAGGACCTGGCGGCGGCCGAGGCCGAGCTCCAGGTCCGCGGCAAGTCCATCCGCACACACGAGGTCCAGGTCCTGGACCGCGACGGCGTCCTGTGCGCCCGGGCCGAGACCGTCTCCTACCTCCGCCCGCTGCCGCGCGGGGAGCGGGGCGGCACCGCCTTCTGAGCGCCCAGCCCCCGCCCGGCTGGCCGGTTGCCGTCGGCGCCCCTATTTTGTCCTCCAAGCCCATGCTGAAACGTCGCCTGTCGCTCCCCCTCCCCCTGTCCCCCGCGCCCGCCTGCGCCCGGGCGCCGGGCCCCGGGGGGCCCGCCCCGGACGCCGCCATCTCGGCCGCCGAGGTCCGCGGCCACGTCGAATGCCTCGCCAGCGAGGAACTCGAGGGGCGCCGCGCCGGCAGCGGCTTGGACCTGGTGGCCTCCGAGTACCTCGCCGCCCAGCTGGCGGCGGCCGGGGTGAAGCCCGCCGGCGACCGCGGCAGCTACTTCCAGGACTTCGAGATCGCCCTCGAGCCGG
Organism: Planctomycetota bacterium; assembly: GCA_014382465.1. GTDB lineage: Bacteria > Planctomycetota > UBA1135 > UBA1135 > UBA1135 > J029. The sequence continues at coordinate 8,659 of JACNJP010000308.1, read as the reverse complement.
CCGCCGGCGACTGCGCCCTGCGCTGGCCCGGCGGCGACTGGAAGGACGTCGGCACGGTCCGGGCCTCGGCCAGCGCCAGCGTCACCGGCGCGCTGGTCTCGGCCGGCTACGGCCTGGTGATCGAGTCGCACGACCAGAACGACTTCGCTGATTACAACGTCGGCGGCAAGATCGTCCTGATCCGCCGCTACACCATGTTCGGGCCCAACGCCGATCCGCAGTTCGCCGAGCTCGGCAACCTGCGGGTCAAGATCAAGGGGGCGGCGGCCGCCGGGGCCCTCGCCGTGGTCCTTGGCACCCACCCCGAGGACGTCGACAAGGGCGGCGAGGCGGTCATCGACTTCGACGACGTCCCCGGCACCATGCCGATCCCGGTCGTGACCGTGTCCCCTGAGCGCTTCGCCCAGCTCGAGGGCGCCTGCGGCGGCGAGGGCGGCCTGATGAGCGGCGAGGTCACGGTGACCGCCGCGGTCGAGACCGGGACCGCGGTGACCCGCAACGTGCTCGGCATCGTTCCCGGCGCCACCGACGAGGTTGTAGTCGTCGGCGGGCACTACGACCACCTCGGCTGGGGCGGCCAGGGCTCGCTCGCGCCGGGTGTGCACGAGATCCACAACGGCGCCGACGACAACGCCTCCGGCAGCGCGCTGACCCTGGAGCTGGCCGAGCGCTTCGCCCTGGACGGCCGCCCGCGCGACCGCGGGGTGCTGTTCGCCCTGTGGGGCGCCGAGGAGATCGGGCTCAACGGCTCGCTGCACTGGGTCGACCAGCCGACGGTCCCGCTCGACCGGGTGGTGGCGAACGTCAACCTCGACATGGTCGGCCGCCTCGAAGGCGGCAGCATCACGGTCGGCTCGCACGCCACCGCGGCCTGCTTCGGTCCGGCCCTGGCGGCGGCGCAGGCCGGCCTCGACCAGCGCAACGCCGGCCTCGATCTCAAGCTCGTCGGCAACTCCGCGGCCGGCGGCGGCGGCTCCGACCACATGAGCTTCCACGGCGTCCAGATCCCGGCGCTGTTCTTCTTCTCCGGCCTGCACTCCGACTACCACAAGCCCGGCGACGACGCCGACAAGCTTGATTACGCCCGCATGGCGGCGCTCGCCGAGGCGGTCGCCGTGCTCACCGACGAGCTGGCCAACGCCGACCGCGGCTCGCTGGCCTGGATCAAGCCGGTGGCCGACCCCGACGCCGAGCAGCGCGAGGTGGTGGCCGCCAAGGTCTGGTTCGGCTCGATCCCGGACTACAGCGCCGAGCCCGAGGACGGCGGCATGCAGATCGCCGGCACCTCGCCGGGCGGCCCGGCCGAGAAGGCCGGCCTGGTCAAGGGCGACATCATCAAGAAGGTCGGCGGCTTCGAGATCGTCGACATCTACGACTTCATGGACTCCCTCGGCAGCTTCTCGAACGGCGACACCATCGACGTCGCGATCCTGCGTGGCGGCGAGGAGCTGACCATCAAGCTGACCTTCTTCCCGCGCTCGACCGGGGACTGATCCCGAAGACGGCGATGGAGCTCGACGCGGTCCAGACGCCGGCCCTGCTGGTGCGGCTGGACCGCGTCCGCGCCAACCTCGCCGAGCTGCTGCGGCGCGCCGGCGGTCCGGAGCGGCTGCGTCCGCACCTCAAGACGACCAAGATCCCGCAGATCTGGGCCCTTCTGCTCGACGCCGGCATCGTCCATTTCAAGTGCGCCACCACCAAGGAGGCCGCGGCCCTGCTGGCGCTGGCGGAGTCGCGCGGCGATGGCGTCGACCTGCTGGTCGCCCATGCCCTGCGCGGGCCGAACCTGGCGCGGCTGGCCGCGCTGGCGGCCGAATTCCCGCGGCAGCGGCTGGCGCTGCTGTGCGAGGACCCGGCGCACGCCGCCGAGGCGGCCGCCCGCGGCCTCGGCCTGTTCCTCGACCTCGACCCCGGCAGCCGCCGCTCAGGCGTGCCGCTCGAGCAGGCCGAGCGGGCCGCGGCCACGGCGGCGGCGGCGGGGGAGGCGCTGCGCGGCTGGCACTACTACGAGGGCGAGGTGCGCGACCGCGACTCCGCCGCCCGCCAACGGGCCTGCTTCGAGCGCTACGGACACCTCCTGGACGCGCTGCGACCCCTCGAAGCTGGCGTCGGCCCGACGCGGGCAGCCGAGCTCGAGCTGGTCACCAGCGGCACTCCCGCCTTCGACGCCGCCCTCGCCTACCCAGGCTTCCGCGGTCGCCGCCACCGGGTCAGCGCCGGCACGGTGGTCTTCCATGACCTGACCTCGGAGGGCTTCGGCCTCGAGGGCTTCCGGTTCGCCGCCACCGTCCTGGCCACCGTCGCCAGCGCGCCGGCGCCGGGGCACGTCACCCTCGACGCCGGCAGCAAAGGCGTGGACGCCGCCTGCGGCACGCCCTGCTGCGCCGTCCTCGGCTGGCCCGGGTTGGAGCCTCAGGAGCCCAGCGAGGAGCACCTGCCGCTGGTCGCCCGCGACGGCCGCACGCCGCCGGTGGGCGCCCGCGTCGAGCTGGTCCCGCGCCACGTCTGCCCGACGGTGAACCTCTATGACGAGGCGCTGCTGATGGAGGGGGAGGAGATCGTCGCGGTGGTGCCGGTGGCGGCTCGCGGTCACTCGACGGTGAGCTCGACGGCGCGGAGCAGTTCGCCGCCCGCTCGATAGAGCGCCCAGTAGTCGCCGGGGGGCAGCCCGATGACCTCCCGCTTCCCCAGGGAGTCCAGGGGCAGGACCAGGGAGAAGAAGTGGCTGCCGGCGAACGAATAGTTCACCCCTGGAGGCCGCATTCTCATTCTCTCCTCGATCCCCCCGGCCCGGCTCTCGACGTCTTCGGGAGTGGAACTCCGGCGTGGCATCAGGAAGACCTCCTCGGCGCCCTCCTCGGGGGCCGCCGCGAGGACCAAGGTGGTGTCGTGCTCAGGGACGAGGGTGACTTCTTGGAGGGCTCCTCCGGTGCAGGTGTGGCTCCCGGAGATTCCGACCAGCAGCGGGCCCTCGCCCGCGATCGAAGGGGAGAAGGTGACGCGCGCCGAGGCCCGCAAGGGCATGGAGATCTCGATGGAAGGCGGCCGCCAAGGCCGGCCGAAGCGCTTCAGCTCGATCAGCTGCTCGCTCCGGTTCAGCAGCGGACGGACCTCGATGAGCCCCTTGATCCCGGCGCCATCGATGCCCTCAGGGAGCCGCAGGCGGATCCTCCAGCGGGTCTGCGGGAGGGTGACGTGGAGCACCAGGTCCTCCCACGGCAGGTCGTCGAGCTGCAAGAGGAAGGACTCCCCGGGCTGGCCTGCGAAGGGGCGCGAGGCCGTCAGCCGGTAGCGGCCCGGAGGCAGGCGGGTGGTGGAGAACCTCCCGTGTTCGTCCGTCTCCACGCGGGCGGTGGACCTTCCGAGCATCCAGGAGAGGAGACGGTGGTTGAGGGTGTCCAGCAGGTCGAACTCCACCTCCGCGGCGGACACCGGCTTCCCCGACGCATCCACGACCGTACCCGAGAAGAACCCATTGGGGAGGGGCGCCATCTCACCGAAGTGATTCTCTCCGCTGCCGAGGACCCGGGAGTTGGGAGGAGCGAAACCACTCCCAACGTGGGCGACGAGGAAGACATGGGCCCCGACCAGCTCCTCCGGCACGATGGCCTCGAGGTCGCCGCTGGGAGGCCACTTCCCCGCAGCATGGATTGTGGGAATGCCGTCCAATAAGGGACGACCGGTGCGGGGACCGAACGCGAAGGACCGGTCCTCGACCGTCAACAAGCTCCAGTGCACTCCCTCCTCACCCAGATCGGAGCGGTTCAGGCTGGCGCTCAGCGTCGGAGGAGCTGGCGCCCAGATCTCTCCCAGATCCCAGTGCTCGGCGGGAAGCAGGCTCCTGGCCGGACTTCGCCAAACGAGGAGTGGTCGTTCCAGGAGCCCTGGGCCCGAGTCGACGGCCGCGACCACCCGCCAGCTCCACCGCTCCGGGTTGGACGGAAGCAGCCAGGAGAAATGGATGTCCCCAGCCGCCTGCTCGCCCAGATCCCAGCACGTGCCCCAAGCCGCATCGGGAAGCTGCCCGATTGCCTTGCCCTTCAACTCCTTGTCGTCCCGGCCGCGGTACCAGGTCTCCACCCGCAGGACCAAGGGATCGGGAAGGGCGTCCGGCGGGTGGAAGCGGCCGGTGATCCTGGCGCGCAGTGGAGAGGCGATGACCCTGATCGGCTCGCCTGCCTCGCTCTCCCGTGTACGCTCCTGGTGCTTCGGGTCGGGCTCCGGGTCGGGCTCCGGGGCCAGGGTGGGAGCTGGGATCGTCTCCACCGGCGCGGCCTCGGAGGCGGGCAGCGGGGAGGGGAACTCGACGCCGGGGAGCTGGGAGCTCGGGACCGGAGAGGCGGGCGCCGCTTCATCGGGAATCCACAGCAAAACCACCCCGACCAGGCATAGGGCGCCAGCCAACAGCAGTAGGGAGAGGCGCGGCGTGGATCCCGGCGGATTCATAGGGATCCCATCCTAATCGTTCGGATCTCGGAGCGGACCCGGCGGCCGGTTACACTTCCCCTTCGCCGCCGGCCCGGACCGGAGGCGACCCAAAGGCCTGGGGTGGCCCCGGACGGGGCCTGAGATCAAACCCGTCGAACCTGATCCGGATCGTGCCGGCGGAGGAAGAGCCATGGAACTGACCAAGAACAAGCGCCAGGACGGCGTCGAGGAGCTGCGCGCCATTCCGAGCTTCGAGGAGTGCTTCCCGTCCTCGGAGAAGCGGGTGAAGGAGCTCGAGCACGGCGGCTTCGCCCTGCGCGTGCCCTACCGCCGGGTCCTCCTGAGCAACGGCGAGCACTTCGACCTCTACGACACCTCCGGGCCGCAGGGCCACGCGCCCCGCGCCGGGGTGCCGAAAATCCGTGAGGCCTGGATCGCCCAGCGCGAGGCCCGCGGCGACACCAACTTCTCGCAGATGCACTACGCCCGCGGCGGCGAGATCACGCCCGAGATGGCCTTCGTCGCCGCGCGGGAGAACAGGTCGCCCGAGTTCGTGCGCGCAGAGGTGGCCGCCGGCCGCGCCGTGATCCCGTGCAACCGCAAGCACCCGGAGATCGAGCCGGTGATCATCGGCCGGGCCTTCGCCACCAAGATCAACGCCAACATCGGCAACTCGGCGACCCACTCCTCGATCGAGGAGGAGGTCGAGAAGCTGCAGTGGTCGATCCGCTGGGGCGCCGACACGGTCATGGACCTGTCGACCGGCGAGAACATCCACGAGACCCGCGAGTGGATCCTGCGCAACAGCCCGGTGCCGATCGGCACGGTGCCGATCTACCAGGCGCTCGAGATGGCCGGCGGCGATCCGGCCGCGCTCAACCTGGAGGACTTCATCCAGGTGCTGGTCGAGCAGGCCGAGCAGGGCGTCGACTACTTCACGATCCACGCCGGCGTGCTGCTGCGGCACGTGCCGATGACCGCCAAGCGGCTGACCGGCATCGTCTCGCGCGGCGGCTCGATGATGGCCGCCTGGTGCCTGGCGCACCACCGGGAGAACTTCCTCTACACCGGCTTCGAGCGCATCTGCGAGGTGATGAAGGCCTACGACGTCACCTTCAGCCTCGGCGACGGCCTGCGCCCCGGCTCGCTCCACGACGCCAACGACGAGGCCCAGTTCGCCGAATTGAAGGCGCTCGGCGAGCTGACCAAGATCGCCTGGCAGCACGACGTCCAGGTCATGATCGAGGGCCCGGGGCACGTCCCGCTCGACAAGGTCAAGGAGAACGTCGACCGCGAGCTGGAGGAATGCTACGAGGCGCCCTTCTACACCCTCGGGCCGCTGGTGACCGACGTCGCGCCGGGCTACGACCACATCACCTCGGCGATCGGCGCCGCCCACATCGGCTGGCACGGCACCGCCATGCTGTGCTACGTCACGCCCAAGGAGCACCTCGGGCTGCCCAACCGCCAGGACGTCAAGGACGGGGTGATCGCCTACCGCATCGCCGCCCACGCCGCCGACGTCGCCAAGGGCCTGCCCGGCGCCCGCGACTGGGACGACGCCATGTCGAAGGCGCGCTTCGAGTTCCGCTGGGAGGATCAGTTCAACCTGTCGATGGACCCGGTCACGGCGCGCGCCTTCCACGATGAGACGCTGCCGGCCGACAACGCCAAGGTGGCGCACTTCTGCTCCATGTGCGGGCCGAAGTTCTGCTCGATGAAGATCACCGAGGACGTGCGCCGCTACGCCGCCGAGCACGGCTACGGCGACGGCGAGGCGCTGCAGAAGGGCATGGACGAGATGTCCGAGGACTTCGCCGCCAAGGGCGGCGAGGTCTACGTGCCGCTGTCCGCCGAGGGCGGCCAGGAGGTCTGAGCGTGGCCTCCAAGCTCTACGGCAGCGCCATCTCTGGCAACTGCCTCAAGCCGGCCATGCTGCTCGAGCGGCTCGGGGCGGAGTGGGAGTGGGTCGCGGTTGACATCCTGGCTGGTGAGGCGCGCACCGCCGACTTCCGCCTGAAGAGCCCGCACGGCCGCGTGCCGGTGCTGGAGCCGCGGCCGGGGGTCTTCCTGCCCGAGTCGAACGCCATCCTGTGCTACCTGGCCGAGGGCACGCCGTGGCTGCCCGACGACCGCCTCGACCGGGCCCAGGTGCTGCGCTGGATGTTCTTCGAGCAGAACAACCACGAGACCTCGATCGCGGTGTCGCGGGCGCTGTGCAACGGCTACTACGACGCCGCCCTCGACCCCGAGGAGCGGCAGGAGCGCCTCCGCCAGCTCCGCGGCCCCGGCCTGGCCGCCTTGAAGACCATGGAGTCGCGGCTGCGGCGCGAGGACTGGTTCGTCGGACCCGGCGAGACCATCGCCGACCTGGCGCTCTACGCCTACACCCACACCGCCGGCGAGGGCGGCTTCGATCTCGATTCTTTCCCGGGCGTGCAGGCGTGGCTGGAGCGGGTGGAGTCGCACCCTCGGCACATCCGGCTGGCGGACCTGCTGCGGCGCTGAGGCGGCGGGGGCGCGGCGGCTCTAGGCTGCCGGTATGCGCTCCGCCCGTCTCCCTGCGCTCATCCTGGTCACCCCGCTGCTCCTGGGCTGCGGCGCCCACGGCGGCGTCGAAGCCGCGGAGGCCGCCGCCCGGCCCAACCTGGTGTTCGTGTTCGCCGACGACCACGCCTACCAGGCGATCTCGGCCTACGACGGGCGGCTGAACCGGACGCCCAACATCGACCGCATCGCCGAGGAGGGCATGCGCTTCGACCGCTGCTTCGTCGGCAACTCGATCTGCGCCCCGGCGCGGGCCACGGTGCTCACCGGGTTGCACAGCCACGCCAACGGCGTCATCGACAACCGGGCGGTCTTCGACGGCTCGCAGCGGACCATGCCGAAGCTGCTGCATGCGGCCGGCTACCAGACGGCGATGATCGGCAAGTGGCACCTGAAGTCCGACCCGACCGGCTTCGACCACTGGGAGGTGCTGATCGGCCAGGGGCCGTACTACAACCCGCCGCTGAAGACGCCGGACGGGGTGGTCGAACACCAGGGCTACACCACCGAGATCATCACCGAGCGGACGCTGCGCTGGCTGAAGGAGGAGCGCGACCCTTCGCGGCCCTTCCTGCTAATGATGCAGCACAAGGCGCCGCACCGGAATTGGCAGCCGGGGCCGCGCGAGATGAACCTGTTCGAGGGCGTCGACATCCCCGAGCCGCCGACCCTGTTCGACGACTGGAGCGGCCGCGCCAGCGCGGCCGCCGAGCAGGAGATGACCGTGGCGCGGCATATGAGCGACTTCGACCTCAAGCTGACCGCGCCCGGCGACCTGACGCCGGCGCAGCGCGCCGCCTGGGAGGCCGCCTACGGGCCGCGCAACGCCGCCTTCCGGGCCGACCCGCCGCCGGCGGGGGAGGCCCGCACCCGCTGGCAGTACCAGCGCTACCTCAAGGACTACCTGCGCGTCATCGACGCCGTCGACCGCTCGGTCGGGGAGCTGCTGGCGGCCCTCGAGGAGCAGGGCCTCGCCCAGGACACCTTGGTGATCTACACCTCCGACCAGGGCTTCTACCTCGGCGAGCACGGCTGGTACGACAAGCGCTGGATGTACGAGGAGAGCTTCCGCACGCCGCTGCTGGTGCGCTGGCCGGGAGTGGTCGAGCCGGGCAGCGTCAACACCGCGCTGGCGCAGAACATCGACTTCGCGCCGACGCTGCTGGCGGCCGCCGGGGTGGCGCCGCCGGCCGACATGCACGGCGAAAGCCTGCTGCCGTTGCTGCGCGGCGAGTCGCCGGCCGACTGGCGCGACTCGCTCTATTACCACTACTACGAGTATCCGGACGCCCACCGCGTGGCGCGCCACCGCGGCGTGCGCACCGACCGCTACAAGCTGGTGTCGTACTACACCACGGACGAGTGGGAGCTGTTCGACCTCGAAGCGGATCCTCTCGAGCTGCGGAGCGTGCACGCCGATCCGGCCTACGCCGCGGTCCGGGCCGAGTTGGCCGCCGAGCTCGATCGGCTGGCGGCGCGATACGGCGAGGACGAGCCCGAGCGGCCGCGCGAGGACTACTACCGCGACTTCGCCGCGAGCTTGGCGGCGCAGGTCCAGCCGGCGGAGCTGCCGCACCTGGCGGAGCCGTCCTTCGGCGAGCGGCGGATGGGCTCGATCTACGCTACGCCGCTGACGATCGGGGGCTTCGTCACCCCCGCTGGCGCCGCGGCCCACGGTGTCCTC
>JACNJP010000257.1 GCA_014382465.1 Planctomycetota bacterium | reverse complement strand
AGGAGCGCGGGAAGATGGTGAAGGAGGTGACGTCGCAGATCCTGGCGCGGCCGTAGCCCGGGGTGGTGGCGCCGATCAGCAGTCCTGGAGCGCCGCTGGCCTCGCGCAGCGGCCCGGCGCTCGGCTCGGCGGGCGTGCCGATCCACTCGGCCGGCGGGTCGAACACGAAGTCCCCGCCGCGCTCGGCCGGCCGGTACTGCCAGCCGCTGCGGAGGCGGCCCTGGCCGTCGCTGTACGGCAGCAGCTCCAGGCGGTCGGCCGGCCGCGGGAAGACGTCGAACTGCTCGATGACGTCGACGTGGGGGCGGAACCCCCAGCCGGCGCGCCACTGCAGCTCGGCCTCCTTGGGCGATCCGTACCACGGCTTCCAGCTGTAGATCTCGAGGCTGTGGCCGCCGGCGGGGGCGTAATTGCAGGTCTTGATGTCGAAGTGCAGCGGCGGTCCGGCCTCCATCACGCGGAAGCGGTGGCCGGTCGCGTCGAGGTTGATCAGCTTGACCTCGAGCCGGTCGCCGGCGAAGGCGCCGGGCAGCGGCCGCGGCCGGGAGTTGGCGCCGGCGGGGCCGTCGTCGACCCGCAGCAGGCGCAGCTCGTGGTTGGCGTAGACGACGATCAGGTCGTAGGGGCCGAGGGGCCGCGGGCCGGGCTGGTCGGGGAAGATCCCCTCCAGGGCGAGGATCGCCAGGGCCTCCTCAGGCAGGGCCAGGCGGTCGTCGAGCTGGCGGGTCCAGCTGCGCCAGGTGCCCAGCGGGCCGGCGGCCGGGTTGTTGAGCATGGCGGCGACGGCGGCCGGGCTGGCGCCGGCCTGCACCGCTTCGAGGACCGTCAGGATCTTGCGCTCCGGCGCGGCGGCGCCGATGGTGCCGAGGCCGCGGGCGGCGTTCAGCTCGGCCAGCACCCGGCCGCGCGGGTCCAGCTCGGCGGCGCCGGTGTGGACGTTGACGATCTCGCGGACCGGCTGGATGAAGTGGCTGCGCCACGGCCGCGCGCGCCAGTCCCAGGCCTGCAGGCCGCGGAGCTGCCCGAGGGCGGGATACTCGACGGTCAGCTCGGTGGTGGTCTGGGCGCCGACCGGGACCCAGGAGGCGTCGAAGCCCTTGAAGGGGAGCGGGGCGGAGCCGGGGGCGCGGGCGTCGTCCGTAAGCACGCCCGGGACGAAGTCGCCGCGCTCGGTCGAGTAGATCGTGTAATTGACCCGCAGCAGGTCGAAGTCGTCGGCCTGGGCGGGGATCAGCAGGAGGTGGGTGTCGCCGTCGGCCTCGTCGTCGTACCACAGCAGGCGCACGTCGACCTCCCAGATCCGCTGGAGCTGTCCGTGAGGGCCGGTGGCGGTGAGGCCGGTGTCCCGCAGCCGCTTCATCCGGTCCTGGCCCGGGAGGTGGTCCGGCAGGAAGGCGCCGCGGCTGTGGTTGAGCATGGCGAAGCCGTCGAAGATCTCGCCCTGGGTCGAGCCGAACAGGATCCCCGCGGCGGCCAGCGCGGCGGACTGCATGCCGGGGCGGCTGCCGTTGGAGGCGGCGGTCTCGAGGGCGTCGACCGCGTCCTCGAGCCTCCGGTTGGGGCTGCGCACCTCGACGATGGCGGCGCCGGTGGCGCTCGGCTGCCCCTTCGCCGGCTTCCGCTTCACCCCGCCGACGCCGCCGACGATGTTCAGGAGCTCCGAATTGTCGCTGACCTGGTGGCTGGCCGGCAGCCGGCTGTTGAGCGCGCCGAGGTGGAGCAGGACCGCGTCGAGGATCCCGGGGTCGTTGGGGTCGCCTGCCGGCGAGTGGCGCGGCGGCTGGAGGCCCGGGACGCCCTGGGCGAGCAGGGCGGAAGGGAGGAGGGCCAGGGCGAAGATGGGGCCGAGGCGCAGGAGCGGGTGGCGGATCATGGGCTCGAGGGGGGCTTCATCCTATTGGAAGAGCGTGAATGAGGAGGAGATCCCCTCAGGGAATCTGGCCCCGATCCGTGGACCCTCTGAGAATGTAAATCTATTGATTTAATGGAGTTACGTTGGAATCAGAGGCCCCTTCCAGGCTGGCGGAGCGCGACCCTCGGAATCCCGCGCGCCCGTTGAGGACCAGGGCCGGCCAGGTCCAGCCAAGGGGGCCGGCTTCCGGTCAGTCCGCCTCAGGCCCGAACCGCCCCAGCTCCCTCGCCAGCCAGGCCCGCGCCACCTTCCAGTCCCGCTCCACCGTGGCGTGGGACACGCCGAGGGTGGCGGCGGTCTCCTCGATGGTCAGGCCGCCGAAGAAGCGCAGCTCGACCACCTGGGCCTGGCGCGGGTCGAGGCGTTCGAGATCGGCGAGGACGTCATCGAGGGCGGCGAGCCACGCGTCGCGCTCCTCGGGGAGCTCGGGCAGGCGGTCGAGCGGCACCTTCCCGGCCCCGCCGCCGCGCTTGGCGGCGCTGCGCTTGCGCGCGTGGTCGACCAGGATGCGGCGCATGGCCCGGGCGGCGACGGCGTAGAAGTGGTGCCGGTCGGAGAAGCCGAGGCTCTCGGCGTCGACCAGGCGGCAGTAGGCCTCGTGGACCAGGGCGGTGGGCTGGAGCGTGTGCCCCCGGCGCTCGCGCTGGAGGTAGGCGGCGGCCACGCGGCGGAGGTCGGCGTAGACCAAGCCGAAGAGCTGGTCCGCTGCTCCGTCCTCGCCGCGGCCGACGGCGGCCAGCAGATGAGTTGCCTGGTGGCGTTCACCCATGGCCGGATTCTAATCGCGACGCCCTGGAGGATTCCCAGCTTTGCGTGAGGGGCCGTCCGCCGCCTTCTCGCATGTGCTCCCGAAAGGGGTGAACGGGCTCGCCGCCAGCCTTGGCGCGGGGCGCGGTCACCACAGACCAACCACCAAACAAAACCGAGGAATGATGAAGACCCTCCTGACCATCGCGACCACCCTCCTCCTGCTGGCCTCCGCCGCGCCGGCCTCCGCCGCGCTCGTCGCCGGCAACAACGACCTGATCTGGGACGCCAACAACACCGTCAACGGCGTCAAGCTGGTCGCCAAGTACAAGGAGTCCCCCGACAACGGCCTGATCGACCAGAGCCTGGAGGTCGAGCTGAACAACGCTCCGCCGAACACGCTGGTCTACATCCGCGCCGGCGCCTGGGACATGGGCTCCATGACCACGGACGCCTTCGGCCGCGCCGCCACCCGCTTCGACCGCTTCGGCGTCACCCCGGATCCCGCCGGCCGTCCCGCCGGCCCGCGCCTCGAGACCGGCGACATGATCCGCGTCCACCGCGGCGTCCAGGCCATCGAAGCCCCCCTCGTTCCCCGCCCCTAGGGGTCAGACATCGATTGTTATTGGGGGTACGACCCCCAATAACAATCGACGTACGACCCCGATCATGCCCAGCGGACGAGGCGGGTGGCTTCGAGGTCTTGGGGGTCGCGGGGGCGGACGCGGACGCGGATGCCGTATCCCCAGCGGCCGGAGCGGGTGAGGGGGTGGCTGCCCTGGAACAGGGCGACGCCGTCCTGGACCCCGGCCAGCTCGAGCTCGATGGCCTCCATGAGCTGCAGGCGCTGGGGGCCGTTCTCGTGGCCAAGGACCAGCTCGACCAGCAGCTCCTGCTCGCGGGTGCCGCCGAGGTCGACCTCGACCTTGACCTCGACCAGGTCTCCGGTTCGGAGCCGGTCGAGATCGCTGATGGAGGCGCTGACGATCCGCAGCTCGTCGAAGGCCAGGCGCAGCTGGGCCCGCTCGGCCGCTTGCTCGCGCGCCAGCTTGCCCTCCTCGCCGCAGAGCTGGAAAAAGCGCCGGGCCAGCGGCAGGTAGGCCCGCTGGTGGTACTCGCCCACCATGCGGTCGGTGTTGAACCGGACCGGAATGGTCGCCAGGTTGTGCCGCACCCGGTCGAGCCAGCCGAGCGGCATGCCGTCCTCGCGGCCGTCGTGGTAGAGCGGCAGGATCTCCTCCTCGAGCAGCGTCAGCAGGCTGGCGTTGTCGTGCTGGTCCTGCAGCTCCTGGTCCGGGTAGGACCGCTCCTGCTGCAGCGCCCAGCCGTTCTCGCCGTCGTAGGCCTCGAGCCACCAGCCGTCGAGCACCGACAGGTTCAGGCCGCCGTTGGCTGCCACCTTCATGCCGGAGGTGCCGCTGGCCTCGAGCGGCCGGGTCGGGTTGTTGAGCCACAGGTCCACCCCGCGCACCAGCAGCCGGGCGAGCTCGATGTCGTACTCCTCGAGGAAGACCAGCTTGCCGGCGAACTGGTCGCTGCGGCTGAGCTGGACCACCTCCTTGAGCAGCGCCTGCCCGAGCACGTCGCGCGGGTGGGCCTTGCCGGCGAACAGCAGCAGCACCGGCCGCTCAGGGTCCGCCAGCAGCCGCGCCAGCCGCTCGCGGTCCTGGAACAGCAGCAGCGCCCGCTTGTAGGGAGCGAAGCGGCGGGCGAAGCCGAGCACCAGGGCGTTCTCGTCCAGGCCGTCGGTGATCCGCTTCATCAGCCGCGGGCTGTCCTGGCGCTCGAGGAAGTTGCGCTCGACCCGCCGGGCGATCTCGTCCAGCAGCCGCCGCTTGGCCCGCTGGCGGAAGCGCCACAGCGGCGCCGCCTCCAGGGTCGCGGCGTGCTGCTCGAAGTCCGCCGGCCGCCCGCGGCCGCGCTCGCCGCCGAGCAGCCGGGTCAGCTCGGGGTCGGTCCAGCTCGCCAGGTGGACGCCGTTGGTGACGTGGCCGACCGGAACCTCGTCCTCGGTCATGCCCGGCCACTCGCTGTGCAGTAGCCCGCGCGAGACCTCCCCGTGCAGCTCGCTTACGCCGTTGACGAAGCCGGCCAGGTTGCAGGCCAGGTGCGTCATGTTGAAGCTGCCCTGGCCGTGGGGGTCGCCGAGCCGCATGAAGCGCTCCCACGGCAGGCCGATCCAGTCCTGCACGTTCGAGAAGTAGCGCCGCATCTGGTCCTCGCCGAAGGCGTCGTGGCCCGCGGGCACCGGGGTGTGGGTGGTGAACACGGTGCTGGCGCGGACGATCTCCCGCGCCTCCTCGAAGGTGTGCTCGCGGTTGCGGATCAGCAGCGACGCCCGCTCCAGGGGCGCGAAGGCCGCGTGCCCCTCGTTGAGGTGGAACACCGCCGGCTCGATGCCGAGCGCCGCCAGCAGCCGCACCCCGGCCTTGCCGAGGGCGATCTCCTGGAGCAGCCGCATCTCGCTGTCGCCGCCGTAGAGCCGGTGGGTGATGGCGCGGTCGTCGGCGCGGTTCTCCGGCAGGTCGGCGTCGAGCAGGTAGAGCGGGATCCGGCCGATGTCGGCCCGCCAGGCCCGCAGGCTGAGGGTCCTGCCCGGCAGGTTCATCAACAGCCGCAGCGGCTCGCCGTCCTGGCCGCGGACCTGGGTCAGCGCCAGGTCGTGGGGGTCGTTGTCCTCCTCGATCGGCACCTGCTCGCCGCCCTGGTTCAAGCCCTGGCGGAGGTAGCCCTTGCGGTAGTACAGGCCCACCGCGACCAGCGGCAGGTTCAGGTCGCTGGCCGACTTCAGGTGGTCGCCGGCGAGGATGCCGAGGCCGCCGCTGTAGATCCGCAGCGACTCGTGGACGCCGAATTCGAGGCAGAAATAGGCCAGCGGGTGCTGCCAGCTCAGCTCGCGGCCGTCGTCGAGCGCCAGCCGGTCGACCCGCTCGGCGAGGTAGGCGCGCTGGCGCCGGACCGCCGACTCGAGCCGGGCGACGAAGGCGCCGTCCCCGGCCATGGCCTCGACGTCGCGGGCGAAGACCTCGCGCAGGAAGCGGGTCGGGTTGTGGCCGCACGGCCCCCAGCGCTTCGGGGCCAGCTCCTCGAACAGCGCCGGGGCCTCGCCGTCCCAGCTCCACCAGTAATTGGCGGCCAGCTCCTCGAAGCCGACCAGCGACTCGGGCAAGGTGGCGGAGACGTCGAAGCGGATCAGGCGCGGGCCGGGCGGCTCGGCCGGCCCGCGGACCGGCACCGGCAACACCGGCCGCACCCGCGAGGCGCGCGAGCGCGGGCCGGCCAGCTCGAGGGCGGCGGCGTAGGCGACCTCGTACCAGCTCACCAGCTCCTGCCACGCCAGGCTGCGGGCGGCCTTGCGGCAGGCTTCGGCGATGCGCCCGGGATCGCCCAGGGCGGCCAGGGCGTCCTCGATCAGCCGCGCCAGCTCGGCGGCGGCGGCCTCGTCCGCGACCTCCGCCCGCCGCAGCAGGCGGACGCCGCTGCTGGCGGCCATCTGCTTGTCCTCGGCCCAGCGGCCGAAGCCGGCGCAGTCGCTGGTGATGGTCGGCACGCCGACCGCCAGGCTCTCGACCGGCGTGTATCCCCACGGCTCGTAGAAGCTCGGGAAGCAGCTCAGGTCCATCGCCCGCAGCACCGCCTCGTAGGGCAGGCCGAGCACGCCGTCGTCGCCGTGCAGGTAGACCGGCACCTGGATCACGCGCACCCGCGAGCCGTGGGCGTTGTCCAGGCCGAGCTGGCCGAAGTGGACCTGGAAGGGGTCGTGGAGCGGGTCGATCAGGTTGTGGGTCGACGCCCCCAGCGGCGGCGCGGGCCCCGCCGGTCCCTGCGCCAGGCGGTCGAGCAGCTCCTTGGCGGGGCCGGAGTTCCCGGCCGGCACCAGCGCGAACAGGATCACCGGCCTGCCGTCCTGGCCGGCCATCCGCTGCAGCGCCTGCAGCAGCAGGTCGTAGCCCTTGTTGTGGAATTCGTAGCGCCCGGAGGTGCAGATGAGCGCGGCGTCCTCGAGGTCCTCGCCGAGCATCGCGGCGGCGATCTGCCGCAGCCGGGCCCGGGCCTCGTCCCGGCCGACGCCGCCGGCGGCCTGGTCGACCACCTCGACGTCGATGCCGTTGGGCGTGATCGGCTCGGGCTCGCGGCCGAGCAGCAGCTCGGCCTCCTCGGCAGTCACCTCGCTGACGGTGGTGAAGGCGTCGGCCTCGGCGGCGGAGATCGACTCCAGCGAATGCTTGGCGCGGATCCCGAACTGGGCGGCGAGGTCGGCCGGCTGGCCGCCGTTCAGCCCGGCGGCCGGCGAGGCGCCGTGGGACGACAGCGAGCGGCCGAGCGCGGTGGCGTGGGTCGTGAACACCGTGCCGATCGCCGGGACCTCGCCCTTCAGGTAGAGCAGGCCCGAGCCGGTCATCCACTCGTGGAATTGGGCCACGGCGGCGCCGCGCACCGGGGCGATGAACTCCTCCCACCAGCGCTCGATGACCACGCCGGCGGCGTGGCCGAAGAGCACCGGCTCGACGTAGTCCCAGCCGCCGCTCAGGGAATCGACGCGGAAGTCCTCCCACAGCCCGGCGAGGATCGCGTCCTTCTGGTCGAACAGGCGCGAGAAGCCGACCTGGATCATCCGCGGAGCCCCCGGGATGCGCCAGCGGCCGACGCGGGCGTCGACGCCGAGCGCGTGGCAGGACTCGCAGAAGTCCTCGAAGCCCGGGTCGGCGTCGAAGGGCACCGCCGCCGGGTCCTCGCCCAGCAGCCACGGGCCGATGGTGATGTAGCCGTCGCCGAGCTTCTCGACCAGGGTCGGGGCCTTGGTCGAGATCACGGTGTGGATGCCGCCGACCTTGTTGCCGACCTCCCAGGAGACCTCGAAGAGGGTGTAGCCGCTCACTGCGCCCGCTCCTTGCTGGAGGGGGCGTCAGCGGCGGCGGTGGCGGCTTGGCCGGCGCGGCGGGCGAGGTCGTCGAGGACGTTCATGAAGGCGATGAAGGCGTCGTGGGGGGTGCCGTAGGGGCTGAAGTACTTGTGCACGTCACCATCGGAGAACCACTTCGTGCACATGTAGTAGAGGTGGTCGGAAGTGGTGAGCCTCCGCCAGCGCGCCAGCAGCTCGGGCTGGCGTCCGGCGGCCTGGCGGACCTGGGCCCCGACCTGGTAGAGCGCCTCCATGGCCGAGCGCTGCATGTGGTTGCCGAGCCAGGCGGTCAGGTCGCGCTCCATGTCGGCCCACGAGACCGGGTAGGGGATGTCGAGCCGGCCGACCGGGTCGGTGCGCTCGAACAGCTCGGCGGGGGTCTCGAAGCGGAAGCCGGGCTTCCGCAGCACCTTCTCCGGCAGGTGCTCCATGAAGGCGAAGATGCCGGTGTCCGCCCACTGGTGCTCGCCGAAGGTCTCGTAGTCCATGAACAGGCCGATGGCGGAGTCCTCGCCCTCGACCTCGTGGACCCAGCTGGCGAAGCGCTCGGCCGGCAGCGGCCACTCCTTCCACTGGCGGTTGCTGAAGCGGAAGGCGATGTCGTCGGACAGGCGGTAGGAGCGCAGCAGCACCTTGAGCCGCTCGCAGCCCTCGGGCCGGTAGACGTGGTGCGGGCTGCGCCAGCCGAGCAGGTGGTCGGCGCCCTCGGCGAGGATGCCGCTGAAGCCCAGCTCCTCCGCCGCGCGGGCGACGTGGTTGTCGCTCACCAGCTCGGTGTTGCGGAAGGTGGTCGGGCGGCGGCCGAACAGCTTCTCGATGCGGCGGGCGTGGCTGTTGACCTGGGCCGCGAACTCGTCGGCGTCGCCGAGGAAGGCCAGCGAGTGGTGAGAGGTCTCGCCGAGGAACTCGACGCAGCCGGTGTCGGCCAGCCGCTTGTACTGGTCGAGCACGTCGGGCGCCCACAGCTCGAACTGGTCGAGCGCGGTGCCGGACAGCGAGAAGGCGCAGCGGAAGGCGCCGCCGTGCTTCTCCACCAGCCGCAGCATCAGCTCGTTCATGGGCCGGTAGCACTTGTCGGCCACCCGCCGCATCAGCCGCTCGTTCTCGGCGTCGTCGAAGTAGTCCTGGCTGACGCCGATGTCGAAGAAGGTGTAGCGCCGCAGCCGGAAGGGCTGGTGGACCTGGAAGTAGAAGACGATCGAGGTCATGCCACCAGCTCGCGGTAGATGGCGCGGACAAGCTCCGCGCGGGCTTCCCAGCGCATGCGGCGCACCTCATCACGGCCCTCGTCGATGAGCTGCTCGCGGAGGGCGCGCCGCTTGAGCAGCGCCAGGATCTTGTTGGCCAGGTCTTCCACGTCCCAGAAGTCGAATTTGAGGGCGTTGCTGAGGATCTCCGAGACGCCGCTCTGGTTGGAGACGATGACCGGCACGTCGAGGGCCATGGCCTCCAGCGGCGAGATGCCGAACGGCTCCGACACCGACGGCATGACGTACAGGTCGGCCATCGCGTACATCCGCTCGACGTCCTTGCCGCGCAGGAAGCCGGTGAAGTGGATGCTGCGGGCGATGCCCTGGCGGGCGGCGCGCTCGATCATCGCCGGCAGCATGTCGCCGCTGCCGCTCATGACGAATTTCACCTCGGGCATCAACTTGATCACCCGCGCCGCGGCGTCGATGAAGTAGTCCGGGCCCTTCTGGAAGGTGACTCGGCCCAGGAACAGCACGATCGGCTCCGGGATGTTCTTCTTCCAGTGGAACTCGTGCTCCTGCTCCTCGTGGGTGACGGCGTTGTGTACCACCCGCAGCTTGGCCGGGTCGACCCGGTAGCGCTTCCGCAGCACCCCGGCCGTGTAGTGGCTGACGCACACCACGCGGTCGGCGTGGTCGAGGCCGAGTTGCTCCAGGGCCTTCACCCGCGGGTTGTAGTTCTCGCCGCTGCGGTCGAACTCGGTGGCGTGGACGTGGGTCACCAGCGGCCTGCCCGAGACCCGGGCGGCGGCCGCGCCGGCCAGGTTGGTCATCCAGTCGTGGGCGTGGATCAGGTCGAAGCCGCCGTGCCGGGCGATCTCGGCCACCACCAGGGCGTAGCGCGCCACCTCCTCGAGCAGGTCGCTGCCGTACTGGCCGGTGAAGTGCAGGTAGACCGGCGGGCCGGGCTGGTCGGGACTCGCGGCCGGCGGGGCGGCGGCGGCGGGGTGGTCCTCGGCGCCGTCGGGGACCTCGGCCGGCGCCGCTGCGCCGAGCACCGAGCGCAGCGACGGCAGGTCCCGCTCGCCGTTCAGGAAGCCGAGCAGGGACTCCATGAGGCCGCCGGGCGCCGGCCCCGCGTGCCCGCCGAGGGCGTCGACCGCCCGGGCGTAGCTCTCCTCGGTCAGGTACGGCCGCAGCAGGCTGTCCACCACCACCGGGTCGACGAAGCCCGCCCGCCGCAGTTCGCCGCCGGCGGCGCCGGGGGCGGCGGCGCTGGCCTGCTCCCCGTCCGCCGCTCCGGCGCCGGCGTCCGCCGCCACGGTCTCCGCCCGCCGCTGCATCCACGGCAGCGCCACCGGCAGCTCCATCGGCCCGCCGCCGACGGTGGTCATCCGGACCGGCACCTGGTTGCAGCCGACCAGGTCGACGAATTCGGTGTCCTCGTCGCCCACGGCCCTCGGGATGACGAAGTTCACCTCCACGCCGTGGTGGGCCAGGCCCTGGGTCAGGCCGTAGCAGGCCGTGCCGAGGCCGCCGGAGATGTGCGGCGGGAATTCCCAGCCGAGCATGAGGACCCTCATGCCTGCTCCTGCGGCAGCCCGCCGTCGCGGACCATGGCGTCGACGCGCAGCAGCTCGGCGGCGCTCCAGGCCTGGGCGATGCAGCCGCCGTGGCGGTGCGGCGAGTCGCCGTCGTAGACCTCGGAGACGTGGCCCAGGCCGTGGCTCGGCAGCGCCGTGCGGTAGTCCTCGACCAGGCCCGCCAGCCGCTCGAGCTGCATGCGGCCGGCGCCGAAGGCGCGCAGCAGGGCCTCGGCCCAGAAGCCGACCAGCCACGGCCAGGCGGTGCCCTGGTGGTAGGCGGCGTCGCGCTCCTCGCAGCCGCCGGCGTAGTGGCCGTGGTAGCGCGGGTCCTCGGGCGTGAGGGTGCGCAGGCCGCGCGGGGTCAGCAGGTCGGTCTCGGCCCGCTCGACGACGTCGGTGCGCTTGCCGCGGGTCAGCGGGCTGAACTCGAGGGCCGCGGCCAGGACCATGTTGGGGCGCACCGAGGGGTCGGCGGCGCCCTCGTGCCAGCGGTCGGCCAGGTAGCGCTCCGGCAGCCAGAAGCGGCGCTTGAAGCTGCGCCCGGCCAGGCGCTTGCGCTTGGTCCACAGCCGCGCCTCCTGCGGATCCCCGGCCAGCAGCGCCAGCCGCTCCAGGTAGGCCAGCAGGAAGTACCACAGGGCCTCGATCTCGACCGGCTGGCCGTGGCGCGGCGTCACCGGCCCGTCCGAGGTCTGGGCGTCCATCCAGGTGGCGTTCAGCTCCGGGCCGCCGACGTCGAGCAGGCCGGCCGAGTCGACGCGGATGCCCAGCCCGGCGCCGTCGTGGTAGGCCTCGGCGATCGAGCGCAGGGCGGGCCGGAATTCCTCCATCAGCCGGGCCGGGTCGCCGCCGGCGAGCTGCCACAGGCGCACCGCGCGCGTGAACCACAGGGCGGCGTCGGCCGAGCCGTAGTGGCTGTCGCCGACGCCCAGGCCGAAGATGTTCGGCAGCAGTCCGCCGCTCAGGAAGGGCAGGGCGCCGCCCAGGGCCTCGCCGCACTCGGCGACCCTGCCCCGGCTCAGGGTGAGTCCCGGCAGCGCCAGGAAGGTGTCGCGGCCCCATTCGCCGAACCAAGGGAAGCCGGCGATCACGCCGAGGCGCTGGCCGTGGCCGCGGTAGAGGTAGTGGCCGGCGGTGGCCGCCAGGCGTTCGCCGACGCCGTCGCCGAGCCCGGCGATCTCGGCCCTTCGCCGGGCGCTCTCGCGCTCCCACAGCGCCGCCGGGTCCTCCACCGGCGGGCCGATGGTGGCGGCGACCACGACCTCGCCGCCGATCGGCAGCGGCGCGGTGAACCAGCCGGGGCTGAACTGGTCCTCGTGGCCGTCGTAGCCGCGGTGCAGGTCCTGCTGGTACTCGATCTGGCGGTACCACAGCGGATCGGCGTCGAAGCGCGCGGCCTGCGGGTCGCCGTCGACCGTCAGCGTGATGTGGATCGCCGGCAGCTCCGGGTAGGGGCGGCACTGGATGCCGCCGGGGATCCGCTCGATCCGCGGGTTCAGAGCCAGGTTCTCGAAGGTGAGCCGGTCGCTCCTGCGGCACGGGAGCAGCGGCCGCAGCCGCAGCTCGAGGCCGCTGCGCTCGCCGCGGAGGGTGTAGCGGGTCAGCACCGTCGGCTGGCCGTGGACCATCAGCAGCTCGCGGCAGGGCTCGGCCAGGCCGATGTGGAAGCTCGCGCGCGGATAGGGGACCAGCTCGAAGGAGGTCATCGAGCGGTGGCCGCGCGGCGCCCACAGGCCAGGGTAGCGCGCCATCGACAGCGGGAACTCCTTGCCCGGCGCGTGCAGCGTCTCCTCGAAGCGCGACAGGAACAGGTGGCGGTCGACGTGGCCCGGAGGCACCGCCGCCAGCAGCCCGTGGTAGCGCCGCGTCGGGCACATCAGGAGGGTCGAGGTAGCGCAGCCGCCGAGGCCGTCGGTCTCGAGCCACTCGCGGCTCAGGGCGTGCTCCAGCCGCAGCAGCTCCTCGCGGCCGATGCGGAGCAGCGCCGGGCCGGCCGGAGCGGTGGGAGGAGGGAGGGTGGACGACATCGGCGCGCCTTGCGGGAGTTCCGTCGAGGGCCGCGGAATCCTGGGTGGAAACAGCGGGAATCCCCTCCGTTTCAGGCCCCCGGCGCCAGCTCGTTGCGGGGCACCAATATAGCGCTGGGCAGGCCCGCCGCCTTGGCCAGAAGGGCCCGTTGTTGGAGCGTCCGCAGGCCCAGCTCGTCAGCCATCACCTCGAGCGCCGGGACCGCCCGCGGAGTGCCGGTCTCGGCCAGATAGGAGGAGAGCAGGATCAGGTCGCGGAGCGGGATCGGCCCGGCCGGGCCGCGCAGGTCGAGCAGCTCGTCGAGCTGCTCCTGGGACAGGCTGGCGAGGTGGGCGTGGGGGATCCGGCGCATCCACTCGACCACCAGCGGATCGCGGTGGCTGTGGCGGTCGAGCGCGGCGTAGAGCCGCGTCTCGAGCAGCTTCCAGCGCCGAGAAATGGCCGGGTGGGCAGGATCGCGGCTCTCCAGGTCCGGCAGGCCGGGGAAGCAGGCGTCGAGGAAGGAGGTCTCGTCGTCGCCCAGCCAGTGGTTGGCGAGCACGTGGCCGGCGTGGGTGTAGGGGGTGCTGACCCAGCGGGCGCCGCGGCGGCGCACCGTGTCCCGGATCAGCGGCTGCTCGCGCGGCGGCAGCACGTAGTCGTTCTCAGGAGCGGACACCAACAGCGGCCCGCGCCAGCGCCGCAGCGCGCGGACGATGTCGACCCGTATCGGCAGCCGCAGGAAGGCCGTGACGGCCCTGGCCAGGAACGGGTGGTAGTAGTGGAAGAACCAGTTCTTGGCGACGGTCTCGGCGCGCACCGGCGCGATCAGGGTGACGGCGCGCGGCCGGGCGCCGTGCTTGAGCAGCGAGGCCACCGCCAGGGTGCCGAAGCTGCTGCCG
The DNA here is from genome assembly GCA_014382465.1 of Planctomycetota bacterium. Lineage (GTDB taxonomy): Bacteria > Planctomycetota > UBA1135 > UBA1135 > UBA1135 > J029. Next base: position 2,785 of record JACNJP010000257.1, on the reverse strand, counting down.
CGCAGCACGATGCGGTGCGAGCGGCCGCCGGTGCGGCGCAGGGCCTCGGCGAACATCGCCTGGGCGTCCTCGCGCACGTGGCGCGGCGTCCGCCAGCCCTCCGAGGCGCCGACGCCGCGGTAATCGACCATCAGCGAGGCGAAGCCGCGGTCGCGGAGCTGCCACAAGAGCGGGTAGCCGAGGGCGTGCTGGGTGCCGTAGGTGACCGAGCCCATCGACTCGAGCAGGTGCAGCACCACCGGCGAGTCGGGGTCCGAGGGCACGAAGGCGCCGCGCAGGGTGCTGCGGCGGACCTCCAGCTCGACCAGCTCGGAGCCCGGCGGGAAGTTCTGCTCATTGACCTCCAGCTCCGGATAGCCCGCCGCCAGCAGCGCCGGAGGCGCGGTGGACCCGAGCATCGCCATCAGGGCGCGGATGGGGTTGAGGTCTCCCAAGGAAGGGAGAGCCTACTCCCATGGGGGCAGCGCGGTCGCCGACTCCCCGGGCCGCAGCCCGGCCACCGGGACCTCTTGGAGCGAGCCGGTCAGCAGAGCGGCGGCGAGCGCGGCGAGGATCATGGGAGGTGCAGGACCAGGGACAGACCGGTGGTGCCGCTCGGCACCTGGGCCAGGAGCGGCGGCTGCGGCGGGCGGCCGGCGCCGTCCGGGCCGGCGGGGAAAGCCCCCTGTCCGCTCTGGTGGAGGTCATAGAGCCCGCCCGGCGGCACCCGGAAGGCGAAGGCGCCGAAGGCGTCGGCTCCGGCGGCGATCCGGACCCCGGCTTCGAGCTCGAGCCACAGCGACTCCCCGGCCGCCGGCTGGCCGTCCGGCCGCAGCAGGACGCCCGAGATCACGGCGGCGCGAGGCAGGCTCAAGACCACCTCCGGGCCGCCGGCTTCGATCCCGGCGCGGGCGACCACCGCCAGCGACTCCAGCTCCTCCCTGCCCCAGGAGTAGCGGCCCGCCACCAGGGTGTAGCGCTCCGCCGTCAGGCCGCTGAAGCGGAAGCCGCCGTCCTCACCGGTCCGGGTGGAGTCGCGCGTGCCTCGCCCGGCGGTCTCCAGCGAGACCCACACCCGGGCCAGCGGGGCGCCGGTTTCATCCACCACCTTGCCGCGGAGCAGGAGGCCGAAATCGACGGCGTAGCGCAGCCCCTCGCGGCGCTCGCCGTCCGCCAGCTCGACCGCGCCCAGCAGCAGCGGCTGGCGCTGATCGGGCAGCTCCGCCAGGACGCGGTAGCGACCGGCGGCGAGCTCGGTGAGGGCGAAGCGGCCGCGGTGGTCGCTGCGGCAGTTGCGCACGTCGGTGTAGTGCCGGAGGTCCTGGATGCGCTGGGGATTGAAGCGGTCGCGGTCGGCGTTCCAGCCCTCGACGGTCAGCTCGACGCCCGGGACCGGCGCGCCGCCCAGGTCCACCAGCTGGCCGCGCAGGGTGGCCGCCGGCAGCAGGTGGAGGTCGGGCAGCTCGATCACGGGCGAGCCCTGTTCGCCGGGCGGCAGCTCGTAGATGCGCGTGCCGTAGCCGGGCTTGCGCAGCAGGACCGCGTGCGGCAGCTCAGGCCGGAGCCGGCCGAGGTCGAAGCGGCCGTCGGCGCCGCTGCGTCTGCTCAGCCAGTCGGTCTTCTGCTCCTCGCGGTGCACGCTGGTCACGGCCGCGACGTAGGCGCCAGCCAGCGGCCGGCCGGCGCCGTCGACCACCCGGCCGCGCAGCCGGTGCTCGGGACGGAGCTGGACGTCGAGGCTGTGCTCGAGGCCTTCGAAGGCCTCCAGTTGGCGGTTCCAGCCGCCGTAGCCGTCGGCGCGCACGTGGAGCTCGAAGCCCCAGTCGGGGTCGGCGGTGAGGCCGGTCAGGCGGAAGCGGCCGTCGGCGTCGCTCCGGAAGTTGCGCTGGAACACCCACGAGTCGGTGAGCTCGGCCCCGGCCACCGGCGCGCCGGTGACGGCGTCGGTCACGCGGCCGCTGAGGGTCTTGCCGGCTTCGAGGGCGAAGTCGAGCTCGGTGGTCTCGCCGGCGCGGATCACGGCCTCGGTCCAGGGCGGCGGCCGCAGCAACGGCGGCTCGACCTCGACCTCGACCTCGCCGGGGGCGAGGGCGTCGAAGGCGTAGCGCCCTTCGGCGTCGCTGACCGTGCGCGCGCCGGTGCCCGAGCTGCCGAGCAGGAACCAGCGCACTGGGACCCCGGGAACCGGCGCGCCGTCGCTCGCGAGCGTCAGGCGGCCGCGCAACGAGCCCGCTGGCGTGGCCACCAGCCGCAGGAATTCCCCGGCGAAGCAGGTCCGCGCCACCGGCACCGCCAGACCCGCGGCCCGCGCCTGGACGTCGTGCGGCTGGTCGCGCTCGACGCGGGCCACGAACCGTCCCAGGCGGTCGCTGCGGAGGGTGGCGACGACCTCGCGCTGGCGGGAGTGGGCGATGTCCAGGCCGTTGAAGCTGCGGGCCGGCATGGCCCAGATCTCGATCTCGGCGCCGGCTACCGGGGTGTCGTCCTCGCGCACGACGACGCCGTGCAGGTCGAGGTCGGCGTCCGCCTCGGGGAAGTCGGGGGCGACGACGATCCCGGCGGCACCGGCGGCGGTTCGAAGGGCCCGTCCGTCCTCTTCGGTGAGCGCGGCCGCTGCGGGGAGGCCTGGATCCAGGTCACCTTCCTGGATCGGCGGATCCACCGCCGGCACCGATCCGGGACCCCGGCCGCCGGCCAGGAACCAGAGCAGCGCCGCCCCGGCGGGGGCGGTCGAAAGGAGCAGCAGGGGGGCGCGGCGCAGCAAGGGGAGAAGGAGGGGCCAGCGGGCGGTAGCCCCCCCCGCGCG